>NZ_JAVYSZ010000010.1:0-54970 GCF_038728925.1 Acidiplasma sp. | reverse complement strand
TATAATATTTTCAAATGTCTGCATCGCTTATATTATTTACAAAAAAATCTATTCATAATTTATATAAAATTAAATGGTTTATTAATTATGATTTTGAAAGTGATTCTAACTTGCTTATTAATGTATATATTGCTGCCCTTCCATGAGACGGTACATTTGGATCATTAGAGATATCATCAAGTTTTGATATTATTGTTGCACACTTTAAATCAAGGCTTTCCTTACCATTTTGTAATTTTTCCTTTGAATCAGATGAAGTTTTTCTGACATTTCTGGGTATAGAAGTGTCCTCTGCTAGTTCATCCATTAGTTCCAAAATTTCGTTATACAATTTTTCATCCATTATATCACCTCATATACACGTCCTTAATGATGGATAACACCATCATTGTTTTTGATTTTTTTATCCCCTGAATATTATTTAACTCCCTAACTATAAATTTTTCCAGGGTCTGGTAATCGGGGAATCTTACCTTGATGAGCAGGTCATAATCTCCTGTAACAACCATGATCTCCTCAACGTTCTTATTTTCGGCAATTTTTTCACCGATATCCTCAACCATGTTTATATCGGCCTCAATGCCTATCATAGCTGTAACTATTTTGTTATCATAGTACTCCTTGAAATTTGTTATCTCTGCCTCCATTTATTCACCCGATATTTTAATTCTTAATGCTATTTAAACACATAATATTTTCTAATAAGTTTTAAATCTCATTATTTTCCCACGGAATTAATATTCATTTATATAATTATCAAATCGATAACCAAAAATTATGGAGATAATAAAAACTTAAATGTAAATTCATTATTTTTACATATGTATGCGATAATTTCTTATAATTATTCCAGCATTATCCATAAAATTATGCAACCAAACATAAGTAATTTATTAAATTAAAATATACACGTATATGAAAAATATCATCATGGGAAAATTAACTGTCATCACAGGGCCCATGTTTTCTGGCAAAACTTCGAGGCTCATAGAATTATTGGAGCGTGAAATGCTTGCAGGGAGAAATACCCTTCTTTTTAAACCTGAAATAGACAAGAGATATGATACAACATATGTAACAACACATAAGGGCATAAGGCTTCCTGCAATAGTTGTAAGCGTTGATAATGATGGCGTTAAAAAAATTAAAACGTTGTCTGAGGGTGTTGACGTAATAGGCATTGATGAGGCACAGTTCTGGGATCACGATTCCATACTTCCAGAGGTTGTCGATTCCATCGCCTCCATGAAAAAAATTGTTTATATAGCAGCATTAAATAAGAACCACCTTGGAATCCCGTTTAAAACTTCACAGGAGATTATAGCGAGGGCCGATCAGGTTTATTCCCTCACAGCTGTATGTGCTAAATGCGGTGAGGATGCAACATTTACACAAAGGGTTATGAATGGCAGGGAGGTATTTGGTGAGGCCATCAAAATTGGTGGGATGGAGAGCTACGAACCCAGATGCAGAAACTGCTTTGTTTTTCCTTCTGTGGAGGATATAAAAAAATTAAATGGGGCCTAAAAAAACTGTAGGCAATCATTAAAATTATCTGGCATATGTATGCTTGCCTTTTTACCGCCACGGTCTAAAAAACCTTTAATTGATATTAGTTTATTAAGTGTGTTTTTGTCCCCCCTGTTAACCAGATAATTATTTATGTTATTAATTTTTGAACCAAGATTTCTGTTGATTAAATTATTAAAATCATATAAAATCAAATATTCATCTGCATCCAAAAGCGTGGAGAGAAAGGATGATGCTGCATCAATATCTGGATTTATACCTGCATATTCAAAATACTGTAAATGTGGAAACATTGAAACTGCAGTTCCAGCCATGGCAACAGGTATGTAGCCATCGGAGGCAAGGGATCCTATGGCATTTCTTTCCGGTATATCCAAAATTGACATTGAGGATCTGTCATAAATAATCCTGGTATTTATGGAGACCATTTCCCTTGATAGACCAAGCTCGTATTTTATTTTTTCATATGTATTTTGAATAATGTTCCCAAGATAGCCCTGCAGCATTGATGAATATTCATAATTATTTAATGAATGATTTTTACCGGTTACATAATTAATGCCCTGTGAATACTGTATTGTAAATATTAATTCGTCATCCGGTATGTTCTGAAATATCTGTAAAAGTATCCTTTCTATTGCCCCAGTTAGATTATTAATATTTACATCCGTGTTTTTAATCGCTGAATCCAGATCTAAATAAATTAACCTCCTTTCCAAATTATCACGCTGGAACATATCCAGAAAAGATATAAAATAATGCATTGTTTAATATTTCTGCACATGATATTACTGATAGTAATATAAAGTTGAATAATAAATTTATTAAATGAAAACATAGCAAAGTATGAAGATTAAGGAGTTAAGTTATTCATCATCCGCCAATCTCGGTCCAGGTTATGATATTTTATCCCTAAGCCATCGTGCCTTTAAGGACGAGGTAGAAATAGAGGAAAATAATACCGGAAAAATAAGAATCTTTTCGGATAATACACCTGAAGACCCCATGAAAAATACGGCGGGTCTTAGTCTTATACAGATTATGAAGGATAGAAAAATTAAATCAGGCATAGATATAACAATAAATAAGGGCGTTCCCGTTGGACTTGGCCTGGGCAGCAGCGGTGCCTCCTCATCAGCTGCTGTAAAGGCTTTTAATAAAATGTTTGATTTAAATTTAACAAATGATGAAATGGTATATTATTCAATGTATGGTGAAATTGCGGCCTGCGGGTCTGCCCACCCAGATAATGTTTCTTCTGGCATATATGGTGGAATGACGCTAATAACATCAACTGAACCAGTCAGGGTCAGAAAAATAGATATTAAGTATAAACCGCATCTAATGCTTGTTATACCAGATATTAAAATAGAGGAAAAAACAAAACTGGCTAGATCAATGGTGCCCAAAAATATAGATATTAAAGATATGGTACGCCAAACCTCAAGACTTTCATTGATGCTTCTCGGGTTTTTAAATGGTGAACGGCAGGCAATAAGAGACGGCATGAATGATGAGATAGTTGAAAAATCCAGAAATGGTTTATTCCCATTTTATGGTGAGATAAAATCAATGGCCATAGATGAGAATGCGGTTTCTGCATGTATTAGTGGTGCGGGTCCAACAATACTTATTTTTACTGATGAAAGAACAAATAAAAATGGCATTATCAGTGGCACTGATGAAATATTAGGTAAATATGGTTTAAATTATAAGATTGTGGAAACTGAAATTGTGGAGGGATATTAATGAACGATATTAGTGATGGTATTTTTGCAAAACCCCTTACATTTCCCATTTACCAGACAAGTTCCTATGTTGTCCCGGGTGGTGAAAAATACCGGTATTCAAGGGAATATAATCCGACAGTTGAAAATGTGGGACTAAAAATTAAGGCAATGGAACATGCTGAGGCATATAACGCGTTTTCATCGGGCATGGGTGCTATCACAACCACGGTGTTATCATTAATACATCCTGGAGATAGGGCGTTGATACACCTTGATACCTTTGCAAGGAGTTACCACTTTTTCACAGAATATTTAAGATCATGGGGGGTTAAAATTGATGTCGCAGATCCGGGAACAGATAATATAATTAAGTCCATAAAAAACGATACAAAGCTTGTATTTATTGAGAGCCTTTCAAACCCAATATTAAGGGTTAATGATATTAAGGCCATATCAGAAAAATGCAGGGAAACGGGTTCATTGCTTATTGTTGATGCAACATTTTCCACACCGGTAAACATACACCCGCTGGACCTTGGTGCGGATATAGTTATACACAGTGCATCAAAATTTATATCCGGTCATAATGATGCAATAGCAGGTTTTGCTGCGGGCAGGGAGGATCTTATAGAAAAAATAGACAACATGAGAAGAACCCTTGGAACATCAATGGATCCGAACACTGCATTTCTTGTAAACCAGGGAATTAAAACACTTGAACTTCGCATGGAGAGGATAAATAAAAATGCGAATATAATTGCGCATGAACTTCAGGATTCAGGCAATGTTAAAAACGTTATATATCCCGGTCTTGATAATCATCCGGATCATGAAATAGCATTAAAATATATGAACGGATTCTCAGGGGTAGTTGATTTTGAAATACAGGGTGATGTGGAAAAATTTTTTAAAAATTTAAAAAATGTTGTGCCCGCAAATACCCTTGGGGGAATAAACACAATCATATCAAATCCATTCACAATGTCACACAGGTCGCTCAATGAAAGTGAGTTAAAAATATTAAATGTAAACAAAAAATTTATGAGATTATCAGTTGGAATAGAGAACCCTGACATTATCATCAAAGATTTATTAAATGCAGCCTCAGCTACTGATTGATTTTATCTTCTATATATTTTATTATCTTTTTCCTTGCAAGCTGATAATTTGTTGAGTCAACGGTAAAAACATCGTATTTTTTTAATAAATTAAGTGTATATTTCTCCATAACCTCATATACAGGAAGCTGCTGCACAAGGCGGTATCCGGGGGAATTAATATGTGTAAATTTTTCCCTGCTGTTCAGCATTTCCTCATGAACATTATGATCAGAGACATAAATATATATTTTTATTATATCATCAATTATATTTTTATCAATAAGTTCTGGTATATAATAAAGTGTCTCAAGTATTAACGGCTCACCATTCCTAATCGCACGGGCAAGGACAGCATTTATACCGCTATACATTATTTTTGACTGTTCATAATATCCTTTAATGATATTATCCTCAGTTTTCTCTCCAAAAAACTGCCATGATTCATATACACTTTTTGATAGTATTTCACCAGCATAGGGCCTTAAAAATTCCCTTAAATAATCCCCAGAAAGAATAATATTTATATTAAATTCTCTGGCCACATAACCTGCCATGCTAGTTTTTCCAACACCCGGTATGCCGCCAATTAATATCACTGGAAACATGACCGTATAATATACATTTATTAATAAAGTTTACAAAATTTTTTGATGCTCATAATTATATAAATTAAAAAATATTAATATGTTTTAAAATAATTATACAAAATTATAAGATTTATATAACTATATTCATTATTTTAAATATTTATATACATAAAAATTGTATATATTATATTTTAAGCTGTAATTTTATCAATAAATTTTTAAATGATAAAATAATACTAAAAGGATAATTATGGCAACAGAAACATGGGAAGTTAAGGAAAAATTAAGACCAAGAGGATTGGACGGCATTTCAGACACACAGATAGACTACCATTTTGACGCCCATTATAAAGGATATGTTGCAAAGTTGAATGAAATATGGTCAAAATTACCTTCTGTGGACCTTTCAAAGGCAAACCAGAACTACAGTGACCTTAGGGAGATGAAGCTTGAGGAAACCTTTAACTATGATGGTTCAATGCTACACGAATATTACTTTGAATCACTAACAAAGGATCATGTTGAGATGCCAGCTTCTGTAAAAGAACAGATAGAGAAGGATTTTGGTAGCTATGAGAACTTTGTTGCACTTTTCAAGGCCACAGGAACAGCTTTCAGGGGCTGGGCACATTTAATATTTGATTTAAACTACGGCAAATTAAGGGTTGTTGGTGCAGATATACACAGCGCTGCAGCAATATGGAACGCACTTATGATACTTCCACTGGATGTTTATGAGCATGCATATTACGTGGATTACGGCGCAAAGAGGGCCCCATATCTTGATGCCTTCATGAAGAACGTAAACTGGAAGGTTGTTGAAAAAAGACTTGAAAGGGCAAAAAGAGTTTACGAAGCTTTTAAGAAAGAATAAAAATTTTAATTTTTTTTATGTATAGCAATTTATTTATCGATAAGGTAAATGAAATAAGGGATAATTATTTTAACAGTATTGAGGAACGTGTTGCAGATTTTAAAAATATGGGAAAATCCAGAAACAGATCGCTTTTTATTGAATTAAGCTTCTGCATACTGACTGCAAATACATCAGCCGAGATGGGCATAAGAACACAGAGGTATATAAATGAGGGGTTTATAGACTATGATTTGGAGACTTTAAGATCAGAACTCAGGAAGATAAAATATAGATTTTACAATAAAAGATCAGAGTATATAGTAAACGCCAGATTCATTATACCGGATTTAAAAAAATTATTAAGGAACAGGGACAGATATTACGTGCGGGAATATCTTGTTGAAAATATCAAGGGTGTTGGATATAAGGAGGCTTCACATTTTCTGAGAAATGTTGGTATTTTTGATTTTGCAATACTTGACAAGCACATAATGAAATTACTGCATAATTTCGGATTTTTCAATGATATAAAGATAAAATCAGGAAAGGATTACAAAAAATATGAGGAAATTTTTAATTCCATTGCATATGATTTTGGAATGGAACCGGGAATTTTTGATCTGTATTTATGGAAGATGGCTACAGGTAAAATTCTTAAATAGGCAGTGATAAAAATTGAGGGTTATAGCAACACACGAATATGTTAAAAATTTTATAAAGCATACAGGGGATAAATTACCCATGGTTATTGGCAAATGCCTTGATGATACCGTTTCAAAGATGGTGTATTTCAAAAACAGGCATATAATAAACAGGGATATAACAATAAAGGCCCTGAGAAGTTATACTGCACTTTTAAAGGATGAACTGCATAAAAACTGCATATCTCTGGAAAATTCTGATTTAAGGTATTATTATGCCATGGGATGGAAATTTATAAACGCATTTAAAAAAAGCGTAATATATGAAAATTCACTGTTAAGGGATAGAACTAGAATAATTATAATAAATGATGAGGCCGGAATATATGCACAGCCAGATTTTGTGGATTACGAAAATAAAACCATATATGAAATGAAAAGCTTTTCACTAAAACCCCTACCTGAATATGTCAGGCTGCAGGCAAGAGTCTTCCAGCTTGCATATCCAGATTTCAAAACTGTGCTTATTGCCTTTCCACGGGATCAGGATTACATAAAGGTGCAGAACATTAAATTAAGGGAGTATAAGGATGTTACAAAAAACAGGCTTTTAAGGGAAATATATAATTTCACAATGCAAAATGGGAGGGATATGGATATGTTCACTGCCATTGGAAACAAGAAATATATTAAATATAAACTTGATTAATTTTTTTGCATGGATTTCAAATCCCTTTCTGAGACATAGTATGCATTAAAACCATGTTTTGACATAATGGAAGCAGCATATGCACTGTTCAGTCCCTTCTTACAGTAAAATACATAATTTTTAAACCTGTCTGCATGTTCAATAAAATTTCTAAGCTCACCGAGGTTTAAATTTATGGCTCCGGGTTCATGCCAGTTTTCATAATCAGATCCTGATCTAAGATCAATGAATTCAACATTATCAAGTTCGCCCCTGAATCTTTTATTTTTTATTGATTTTATATAATCATCTATTGTATTTTTATCAATTTCAACAAGCTCCTGCATATAATCTTTGACATTGAATTTTTTAATTTCATTGTAAAAATCCTTATGGTTAACTATTATTCCCGGATTTTTTGAAAAAAGAGAACAGAATTCTGCTGATGATTGATTCATAAATAAGGATTTTGATTTTGAATAATTAATGGTTTCCTCCTTATCAAAACCTATTAAAGGCCTGTAAACTGGATATTTTATCCCCTCGGATATAAGCATAAGATTCTGTGGGGTTTGAGATGAAACCTGCCCTATTGATTCCCCAGTAACCATACCATTATATCCGTATTTCTCGCATAAATATTCAGCGTATTCATACAATAGTTTTTTAAAAATTATATTTGTATACATTTGATCTGGATGCTCAGATATGGCAGTAACCAGTTTTGACCCATCAATTATGAATATTTTTGCATTATAACCTATTGAATATTTATCCAAAAGATTTTTGGCCGCCATGAGCATCTGAACGGTATCCACTGGATGCGCAAGGCTGCAAAATAATAAGTCTGTGGCAGAACCACGTTTCATAACCATATATGTGGCCACCGGTGAATCTATACCTCCAGAAAAAAGCGATAATAATTTACCCTCAGATTTTAATGGAAGACCCCCTGGACCTTCTATCTTTTCGGTAAATAAATAAAATCTATTATCCCTTATTTCTATGTATATCCTTATATCTGGATGTTCAAGATCGACACCTGCAGAGTATTTATACAGCGCATCCCCAAGAATTTTTTCTATATCCATTGATGTAAAACTGTGTGATCCACTTCTTTTAGCAGACACTGCAAATTTTTTCCCTGAAATCATGCCAGAAAATTTTGAAACTGTAATGCTTACAATTTCCTCAATGGTTCTAAATTTAAATTCCTCGGCATGTGAGAATGATTTTATTCCAAAAATTCTTGGAAGTATGTCGTATAATAATTTAGAATCAGTAAATATATATATTCTTCCGTCACTTTTTTTAAATTCTGGAAATATATTATAACGTTCCAGTTCGGATTTTATATTCTGTATTAATATATTTTCCATCTGTCTTCTGGATTTTTCACCCTTTAACCCTATTTCAGAATATCTTATAATGAACATTTGATTACACATTTTATATTTGTATTTATTAATTATGAATTTTGAACCCATAACAGGTACTGTAGCCAGAAGATATTTGAAACCACTCACAAAAGGTTCATCAAGAATTATGTTACTATAAAATTATTCCAAACAGGATATGATAGAATATTTTATTAATCATGTCAGAAGATTCAAGTTGAATAATATAAATTCACTTTACTTCTATATAGCAAATGTTTATAATTTATACTTATATCTTAACTGCATGGAAAATACACACATACTTGGATTTGGTGGTAGCCTTAGAAGGCAATCCTATAATACATATTTGTTAAAAGCTTGCACGGAGCTAATGCCAGATGGATCTGAACTTGAAATAGCAGATATATCAAATCTCCCATTCTTTAATCAGGACATGGAGAATAATTACCCTGAAAATGTTAAAAATTTTAAAAATAAAATCAAAAATGCAGATGGCATTCTAATAGTAACACCTGAATATAATTACTCTGTTCCGGGCTTTTTGAAAAATGCAATTGATCTTGCATCAAGACCATACGGTGATAATTCTTTTGATGGAAAACCTGTGGCAATAATGAGTGCCTCAATAGGTATGATAGGTGGTGCAAGAGCACAGTACCATCTAAGACAGAGCTGCGTTTTTCTTAACATGATACCGGTAAACAAACCTGAGGTTATGGTACCATTTGCACAGCAGAAATTTGATGAAAACGGAAAATTAAATGATGAAACTGCAATCAAATTTATGCGTGAACTATTGCAAAATCTTGTGGATTTAAGCAGACAGCTAAAAAAGTAATAAGGTTTTATAAAAAACGCCAGTATATAAATAATATTTATAAAATTTTTAAATAATTAATTATTGCTTAAATGTGCCTGAAACAACCCATGGTGGTTCATTAGGGTTTAGTGGTTCCATGGCTTCGGTTCTGCTCTCATTTAATATTTTTTCATTAACCTCTATTCCAAGACCTGGTTTCCCAGATAGCCTGAAAAAACCATTTTCTATGGTGTATCCCGTAAATAAGGATTTTTTCCACTCGGGCCATGATTCCTCAAAACTTTCCTGTATAAGGAAATTTGGAATTGTGTAATCAACATTAAGCGTGGCCGCTGTCTGCACAGGTCCAAAGGCATTATGAAATGCCACAGGAACGCCAAAGGCATCAGCAACAGCAGCTATTTTTTTGCCCTCAAGTATTCCCTTTGAATTTGTTATATCTGGCTGTATGATGTCCACCATGCCAGATGAAATAAATCTGGCAAAATCCTCCTTGTTTAAAAGCCTCTCACCAAGGGCCACCGGCGTGTTTACATATTTTTTAAAATCATAAAGCCCGAATTCAAGTTCCGGATGCACCGGTTCCTCAATGAAAAGTGGATTGTATGGATCCAGCGCCTCCCCTGCCATTATGGCGTATTTTGTTGAAAACCTGCCATGGCATTCTATTAATAAATCTATATCATCACCAAGTTCCTCACGCATCTTTGAAACTATGCTAACTGAATGTTTTAATCCCTCTGTGGATAGTTTATCATAATTATTTCCAAATGGATCAAATTTAAATGCTTTATATCCTTTATTTACCAGTTTTTTGGCCTTTGAGACAAAATCTTCTGGTTCCACACAGTCAGAATACCATCCGTTTGCATAGGCCTTAATTTTATCATTAAAAACGCCACCAAGCATCTTATAAACTGGTGTTCCAAGATCCTTTCCAATAAGATCCCATGAGGCTATTTCAAATGCACTTAATGCTGCTGTTTCCTCTATAGATTTGGATATATAAAAAGCATTTTTGTAATATTCCCTGTTGTTTGCCTCTATATTGTAATAATCCTTATCCTGAAAAATCCTTGAAACCTCCTTCATGCTTTCAAGCACCGGATGTGTCATTAATGTTGTTGGTGCCTCTCCATAGCCGACATTTCCGTTTGACGATGTTAGCCTTAAAATGAGTATGGTTGAGCTCCATGGGGATGATTTTTCTTCGGGAGACCCCAGCTCCAGAATATCTATATTTGTTATTTTTTCCATATTATTAAAATATTTTCATATAATATTAATATTTCTTTATTTTGTCCTGTCAAATTTTCTTAATGTATATTTTCTGTCTGTTTTAAATGGATGGAACTGTCTTCCGTTTCCGAAGTAAAACTTTGAGAAAAATTCAACGTATAAAAGCCTTGCCCCCTGTATGCCTGGTTCAAAAACAGCTATGATTAAATTGAATAACTGTCCAAATATAAGTATTATTAAACCAAGAACCACAAAGTAAATTGGTCCCGAAAGTGTTGACACAAATACAGTGTTTATGACAAGGGCCAATACAACAGATGCCAGGAGTATACCCACAATCCTTGTATATGATAGTATATGACTTATTATGGATGGAATTTCCATGAGGCTCTGAGTCCCCTCAAAGGCAATAATCAGGACAAAGCCCACTGCAAACATTATGTAACCCAATAATGATGAGAAATTTGTAGGCGACAGTGATATCCTGTGTATTAAATTAAGACCAAGTATGGCAAGAGCCCAGGCAAGAAGTATCCAGCCAAACTTTGCAACTGATTCTTTTTTATGATTTATATAAATATTATTAATAATGCCAAGTATAAAACCAAATGTAACCAGTCCAAGACCAATATATCCTGAAATTAAAAGCAATTTTCCTATATAAATAACCGGAATCGGCCTCTGTGCCACATGAAATGGTGGGTAAATTGTGAAGCCAAAGAAGGCGTTAAAGTAAAGTCCAACAGCGATTGCAATTATGGACCCTGGAATAAGTGCCTTGGCCAGATTCATTAATGCGTTTTTACCCATTATCATAAAAACAAAATTCGTTAATTTTTTTGGTATATGGCTAACTGCCGGTGGATGGTTAAGTCTGTGAATTATAAAAAGTGAGAATAATAATATAACAAGGCCGTAACCTGCATCACCAACCATAACACCAAAGAATATTGGAAATATTATGGCAAATATCAATGTTGGGTCTATTTCATATTCCTTTGGTAATGAATAAAACCTGATGAAAAACTCAAATATTTTTAAATGCTTTGGATTTGAAAGCTGTGTTGGTGGGTCCTCCTTTGTTTTTATCTTCTGTATAATTACCTGATTATCTGTATCTTTTTCTATTATATACATGGTTTTATCAAAATCCTTCTGTGCTATCCAGCCCTCAAGTGCAAATACATTTCCTGTGGCTGCTATCTGACCTGAAATCTCTGCCTCCTTGTATTCAACCTCAAGCTGTTCCTCTATCTGGACTATTTTCTCATAATATGTATCTGAAATTTTGTTTAATTCGTTGCTTATAATCTCAAGATTTTTCCTATCCTCCTCAATTTTTTTATTGCAATCATTAATTATCTTGCTTGGTGTGCCATTAAATTCGGGTATGTGTAATATTTGAGATGATAAACCCGATAATGATGGTAAAAATTTATCCTCATATTTTCTATTTATGGTAACAAGATAATAATTACCGGTTCGTATTTTATTCATGTAGTCTGCCGATAATTTTTCAATTTTATCATTTACCTCTATTAAAAAGCTTTCAACGTATGAATTATTCAATGCTGATACATCTATATTAAAATCCTTAATTATGGTGAATATTCTTATAAAATTCTCATTTTCCCTTATATCTCCAAGATATGCATCCTCTTTTGATTTTAGGTCATTTAATTCATCCTTAATGTTTATTTTTGATATTTCTGATATTAAATCATTGTATGAATTAAAATAAACCTTATTTTTAATAGGTTTTTTTGGAAGTATGGATATATATCCCCTGAATTCAGCAAGATAATCTGATATTGTTTTATAATCCTCCTCATTTACCTGCCTGTCAAATATTTTTATTACTGATGGATCAACATTTTCAATTTGCATCACGCCAAGGTCGTGAAGGTCATCTATAATAACATCCTTTTTTTCTAGTGTACCAACCACGCGGATTTTTACCATTTTTTCTGGCCTTAGCATAAAGCTCACTCTTTTATATAATCTACAAGTTTCTTAAATACATAATCCTCTATTTCTTTATTTGAGAGATCTAATTTCATTACTTCTGATTTTGCCTTAACACGATCCGTTGCGTCTGCAAGTTTTTTCTTTTCTTCATCCTTTATTTCCTGCATTGCCTTATTATAATTATTGATTATTTCATTTTCCATATTCTTAGCCCTATCGTTGCATGTATTTTTGATCTCGTTTAGTTCTGCCTCCTTTTCCGATTTTAACTTCTCAATTATTTTTTTATTTTCTTCCTCCTTATCCTTAATAACCTTTAGCTGATCTATTTCTGTCATTTAAATAACACCACCGCCATTATAATTATAAATACCACTGTTGCCATTATATTAATAACGAATAAAGTCTTTTTTATGGTTCTAAATTTTTCTAAATTATTCTTCATTTTCAACCACGTGACTTTTAACAAATTTTAATGTTGAGAATGAATCTCTTTCCCTTTCATCCAGATGTTCCTTTATTATCTTTAAATTTAAGTTTAATCTGGGTATCATTATATTTTCTATGGCATTTGACCTTCTGTTGGTTTTATCTATTTCATACAATAATTTTCTCATTGAACTTTCTTTTTGTGCAATTACAAGCAATTCACTGAAAATTTTTTTAAATGTTAATATTGCATCATAAACAGACACCGGTACAGATGAAACGAGATATTCATTGCTAAGTGTATTTTTGCTTATATTTACATTTAAATCTGGTATTTTTACACCCATAATGTTTTTTGTATTTATTAACACCTCAGGATTTGATGACATGTATGATACCCTTTCAATTTCAAGGGTACCGTCTATAATCTCTGACATTTTAATTTCATTTATCCCAAGTTCAATATCATTTCTTACATTTTCCCTTAATCCCTTTATTTCACTGTTAATCTTCATAAATTCCATGACAAGTGCTGCCCTTTTCATTTTCAAAAGATCAAGTCCTCTGGATGCAACCTTGATCCTTTTTTTGGTATTCATTAATTCTATTCTTGTTAATCTAACATTATTTGCCATTACTATCCCATTTGCCATATTTTGATATATGAGCTGATTTAACCTTTTTCATTTCCTCAACAGGCAGCACTGAAAGAAGGTCCCAGCCCAGGTTTAATGTTTCCTCTATTGACCTGTTTGCATCACCCTGATTAACATATCTATTTTCGAAATCATCGCCAAATTTAAGGTATAATTTATCGGTTTCACTCAGTGCCTCCTCACCGACTATTTCACTCAGTGATCTGGCGTCCTTACCCTTGGCATAGGATGCATATAGCTGGTCTGCCAAACCACGGTGATCCTCCCTTGTATGGTCTGCACCTATACCCTGATTCATCAATCTTGAAAGGGATAAAAGCACATCGACCTCAGGGTAAATATTTTTCCTGTTAAGATCTCTTGATAGTGTTATCTGCCCCTCTGTTATATAACCGGTGAGATCTGGAACAGGATTTGTTATATCATCCCCGGGCATTGTTAATATTGGTATCTGTGTTATTGAGCCCTTCCTGCCTTTTATTTTTCCAGCCCTTTCATATATCGTGCTTAAATCTGTATACATGTATCCTGGATATCCCCTTCTTCCCGGTATTTCATCCCTGGAGGATGAAATTTCCCTCAGTGCCTCACAGTAATTTGTCATATCTGTTAAAATAACAAGGACGTTCATATCCTTCTCATATGCAAGATATTCTGCTGTTGTTAATGCAACCCTTGGCAGAATAATCCTGTCCATTGATGGGTCAGAGGCAAGATTCAGGAATATAACCGAGTCTGATAATGCCCCAGAATTCTGGAACTGCCTCATGAAATAATTGGCCTCCTCACTGGTTATGCCTATTGCTCCAAAGACCACACCAAATTTTTCACTGCCGTTAAGTGTGGTTGCCTGCCTGGCTATCTGCGTTGCCAGCCTGTTATGTGATAGCCCTGCACCTGAAAATATTGGCAGCTTCTGTCCCATGACAAGGGTATTCATGCCGTCTATTGTTGATATACCAGTCTGTATAAATTCACTTGGTTCCTCCCTTGAATATGGATTTATTGCAGCACCTGTTATATCCACCTTTTCCTTGGAATATATTTTTGGCCCGTTATCTATGGGTTCTCCAAAGCCATTAAAAATTCTGCCAAGCATATCATCTGATACTGGAAGCTTAAATGTGCTTCCAGTTAATTTTACACCGGTGCCCTGGGGGCTCATGCTTGTTGTGGAACCATATACCTGAACGACAGCCACACCGTTTCTTGTTTCAAGAACCTGGCCCTTAACCCTCTCACCACTGTCCAGAATAACATCCACTATTTCGTTGTATGATGCATTTTTCACATCGTTTACAAATAGAAGCGGCCCATTAATCTGGCTAATTGATTTATAAATAATTTCAGACATTTTGAACACCCTCTATGATTGTGCCGTATTCATCGGCTATTTCCTTAATTATATCATTATAAAATTTCTCGAAATCCTCCTCCTTTACTTCCTTCATTCTTGATATTTTTGCCCTGACTGGCAGTGCTGAGGTCTGGGATACCTTTCTGCCTGAATCTATTGCCTTTTCCTGATAATCATTTAATGTTTTAATAATCATTAACATTTCGTACTGTTTTTTAATTGAACAGTAGGTATCAATGTCATCAAATGCATTCTGCTGCAGGAAATCCTCTCTTATTACCCGGGCAATATCAAGTATATTTTTCTGCTTTTCTGGAAGAGAATCATAACCAACAAGCTGTACTATCTCCTGAAGCTCTGCCTCCTTCTGAAGTGTGCTCATCATTAATGAATGAACGTCCATCCATTTTGGATCAACATTGTTCTTAAACCATCCTGATAATGAATCGAGATACAATGAGTAACTGTTGAGCCAGTTGATTGATGGGAAGTGCCTCCTTGATGCAAGTGATGCATCCAGTGCCCAGAATACCCTTGTTACCCTTAATGTGTTCTGGACCACAGGATCAGAAAGATCACCGCCTGGAGGTGATACCGCACCTATTAATGTAACAGATCCGACCCTGTCATCTTCAGGTATTATCTGGGCATTTCCAGATCTCTCATAAAATTCAGATATCCTTCTGCCAAGATATGCCGGATAGCCCTCCTCACCAGGCATCTCCTCCAGCCTTCCGGATATTTCCCTTAAAGCCTCAGCCCAGCGGCTTGTTGAATCTGCCATTAATGCGACATCATATCCCATATCACGGTAATATTCCGCAATGGTAACACCGGTGTATATGCTTGCCTCTCTTGCTGCTACCGGCATATTTGATGTATTTGCAATTAATATTGTTTTTTCCATAAGTGGCTTTCCACTCTTTGGGTCCTGAAGTTCCGGGAACGTTGTTAAAATTTCTGTCATTTCATTGCCACGCTCACCACAGCCAACGTAAACAGTTATATCTGCGTCAGACCATTTTGATAGCTGATGCTGAATTACAGTTTTTCCAGACCCAAAAGGCCCCGGGACGGCAACGGTTCCACCCTTTGCAACAGGAAAGAATGAATCTATTACTCTCTGACCTGTAATTAATGGTATTTCAGGTGCGAATTTTAAAAATACCCTTCTGGCCTTCCTTACGGGCCATATCTGTTTAAGCTTAATTTCATAGTCGTTTTTTTCATTTTCTATTATGCATACTGTATCAGAAACCTTAAACTTGCCCTCCTTAATTTCCTTTATTATGCCCTTAACACCCTCAGGCACCATTATCTTATGAACTATCAGTTCTGTTTCCTGAACCTCTCCTATAATATAACCCTGGTTAACCTCATCACCCTCCTTTAAAATAGGTTTGAAATCCCATTCCTTATTTTCATCAAGTGGTGGTGCTGAGGCTCCCCTCACAATAAAATCCCCTGTTTCCGATTTAATTACATCCAGTGGCCTTTGAATACCATCATAAATTGATTTAAGGAGCCCTGGACCGAGCTCAACTGAAAGGGGCTTTCCAGTGGAATATACAGGCTCACCGGGTTTTAACCCGCTTGTATCCTCATATACCTGTATTGTTGATTTATTATCCACAATTTTGATTATTTCACCCACAAGTCCGAGGTTGCCAACCCGGACAACATCAAACATCTTTCCATTAACATCTGTTGCAACAACAACCGGACCAGAAACACTATAAATTATACCTTTATTCTCCATTTAATCACCTATATCTATTCCCAGTATTCTTTTGGCAAGTTCATATACCGATTCCTCTTCTGTTACGCCTGGAACAGGGATAAATACCACAAGAGGATTTATTGAGGTATTATACAGATTTAATTCATCCTCCTTTAAATACTTTTGAATTGACTGTGAGGCAAGAATAACATTATACTTTCCTGACGAAAATATCTCCCTCAGTTTAAGGGCTGCCTCATTAATATCAACTATGAATGTATCATTAATTCCTATGAGCTTAAAGCCCATCGCAACCTCTCTTTCTCCAATTACACAGATATTATCCATTTACATCAGCATCCTTTCTATTAGCTTCCTGTCAAGGTTGTATGATTTCCCGATCAGTATTGTCCTTAAATTATCTCTCTCCCTTTCTGCTGTTAGTATATATCCAAGTATAAATGGGGCTCCAGTGGTTCTCATCATTAATGGAAGATATTTTTCAAGAAGTGCCTTTCTCATTGATATTTCAAACATTGACAGGCTTCCATATTTTTGGTAATATTCTATGGCATCCTCAAGGTCATAGTCCTTAAAGACTTTAAGTACATCAACGGTGTTATTTGACCTGAAAAGATCTGATAATATATTTTTTGTTAAGTTTCCATTGTCTATTAAGTACCTTTCAATGCTGTCATATGATACCTTTAACTCTATGCCTTTAATAACAGTTAAAATATTTTTTATATCTATATACTCCTTTGTATAATTTATTAATATTCCCTCATCACCGTTAAAAAATTTTGCCTGATCTGCCAGTTCATTATAATAATGAGAATCAAGGGAGGAAAGCAGCGGATAAATATCTCCGGTTTTTTTGAACTCGTCTATATACTGCAGCAGATAATTATACCCATATGAAACTAGGTAATTTACAAGGGATTCCACATCAGGCCTGGAGAGCATTGACCTAAAATCCTCATAACTTAAGTTACCGGCAAAAATACCAAGTGGAATATCCCTGAAACTTATGATAAAACTATCGTTATATTTAATTTCATGCTTTATTATCTTTGATATTAAAATCGCCTTGATAGATTCAATGTCCCATTTTGATATATATGTTTTTATATAATTCTTAATTTCAGGAGGCACTGCAAATATTGCAATTCTGGAATTATTTATTATATGCCTGTTTATGGCAGCTATTAGAATATCAAGCTCTGATGAATTTATTACTGATGATTTATCAATATCATCCTTATAGGATGTTTCATAAAGCCGCAATTTAATATCTTTTATTTCAAGGTCAAGAAGTGATTTTATAAATTCATTGCCTAGGAAATCATTATAATGAACCTTTAGCCTTCCAAAACTTCCAGAATATGCAGTGTTCATTTATCACACCTATTTTACATTTTCATAGAAGTAAGCAAGTATGTCATCAGAAATTTCTTTAAATATTGTATTTAAGGTTAAATCCAGCATTTTTAGGCGGTCTGGAGAATATGCTATGATTCCCGATTTTATTCCTGAATTTGCCTCTACATTTTTTGGATTTACCTTATTCATGGCCTTAATTTTTTCCATATCAGATTCTGAGCATTCAACAATAATGTCCTTACCGAGCTTCTTAATTGATGTATCAACCATAATTTCTAGCAATTCCGGATATCTTGAGGATTTATTTAGTGAGGTTATATATGATTTGGCCTTATCAAGTGCTGAATTAATTATTTCCTTTTTCTTATTATCTATTATCTGCTTGATCTGAATTTTAATCTGGTCCTCATACTGCTTTATGATTAATTTTGAATCATCTTTTTGTTTTAGCGCATAATATTCCTGCAGTTCCTTTATTTTTTTATTGCATGCTTCCCTTACGTTCTTAATTTGCTCTTCATAGTACTGATTGATTTTTTGAATTTCATCCTCCCGGGACCTGTCTATTTCATTTAATATGCTTTCAAGGGACATAGAGCATCATATTACATGCAGAAGCAGTATTATACCGAGCACAAAACCTATAATCCAGAGGGTTTCCGGAATAACAAAGAAGAACAGAACCTGACCAAACTTTTCTGGCTTTTCTGCTATTATACCCATACCGGCCGCACCAATACCCTGCTGAGCCATACCAGTACCGATAAGACCCCCTGCTATTGCTATTGACGCAGCTATTGCTAACAAAGCATCTACAGTTGTAACCATAAATATCCAAGTGAATATTAAAATGCTTTATATAAAATTATTTATTTTTGCGAATTTATATAGGCTTTTCGATAACTTTTGCCTTGCTGCTGTTTATTTTGCTTTTACCGCTGTCATCGTCTATAATTATTGTGATTTCCTCACTGTTACTTTTTAGTATATTATTTATGCGTTCCTCAAGAACTTTAGTTTCCTTATTATTGCCCATTAATGATAATTTTTCCTTAATACTTGTTATTATTCCCTCGGCTGTTGTAATATAACCATTGGATGCTATTCCCGGGGATATTTCTGCATCTATTTCTGGTATTTTTATATATGCATCAGGGGACCTGTATATTATTGTTTTAAGATCATTCTTGCCGGTTATCCTTAATAGCATGACCTTGGGTTTTTCCCTTTCATGCCTCTGTATTGATACGTTTTTATAATAGCATGTTTTGCATGTATATGTTTTTATTGTAATTTTACCCTCATAAGGAATTTCGGTATCATATTCTATGTAATACAGATAACTGTTACAGTTTGGGCATTGCTTATCTGTTAATGTTTCATTCATATTTACACCTCAAACCATGATAATAAAGGTTCTAATAATATAAACTTTGCCTTTTTTAATGATTCAATATTGGGCGATGATGTAAGAAACATTGTTATTTTTATGTCCCTGATTATATTATTTATATGATTTTTCAATTCATCATATGATGTATCTGCGTCCTTCAGGAAATTTCTGGCCATGCCAGCCATTGTGGCGCCCATAATTATTGATTTTGCTATATCCTGTCCGTTTCTGAGGCCACCACTACCGATAATTGGTAAACCCACATTACAGTATTTAATTGATGCTGGCGATGGTATGCCCCAGTTCCAGAATGTTTTTCCAGAGTGCATTTTTTCCTCGTCCTTTATTTTTAATGCGCGGTAATATTCTATTGCCGCGAATGAGGTCCCACCAAGACCCCCAACATCAATGGCCTTAACACCTGCATCCTTCAGGGCCAGTGCATCCTCATGGGAAAATCCATTTCCGGTCTCCTTGGCAATAACAGGATAAGACCCTGCAAGCTCCTTAATTCTATTGATAACGCCTCTTGCGTTTCTATCTCCCTCGGGCTGAACCATTTCCTGTAGAAAATTAAAATGAACAATCAAATAGCTTGCGTTTATTAAGTTAAAAATATAGTCTATATCCCTTGATGTAAGCGCCCTTGATGATTGGTCTATTAACTGTGGTGCACCAATATTTGCAAACTTTGCGGGTATTTTATAATCATTTATTACAGAAAATGTATCCTCCAGATTTCTATTCTCTATAACAGCCCGCATGCTACCTACGCCCATGCCAATATTAAATTCCTCTGCGGCCCTTGCAAGGTTCCCGTTTATTTTTTTTGCCTTTTCAGTACCGCCTGTCATGGAAGATATTATAAATGGATATGCAAAATCCGAGTTTAAAAACCTTACCCTGGTATCT
The DNA here is from genome assembly GCF_038728925.1 of Acidiplasma sp. Classification (NCBI taxonomy): domain Archaea; kingdom Methanobacteriati; phylum Thermoplasmatota; class Thermoplasmata; order Thermoplasmatales; family Ferroplasmaceae; genus Acidiplasma; species Acidiplasma sp. The sequence continues at coordinate 34,561 of NZ_JAVYSZ010000010.1, read as the reverse complement.
ATTTCATCATAATTTATTTCCGGCAATGCCCTGTGTATTATTCTTATATCATCCCAGTAATTATGCTCGGAAGTTACATTTTCGTTTTCTGCTATGTTTATGTGCTCCTCCTTTCTATTTTCAATCAATTATACCACCGTTCCATAAAAATTATCTTTTCCTATATCTTTTATTCTCTCTGGATATAATCCATTTATTAAATAAACTTTTATGCCAAGTTTTGAAATTTTAACCATTGAATTGTACTTATTAATAATTCCACCAGTAACATCTATTGAATCATTTTCAAAATTAAAATCTTTATTCACTGTTTTTAGCAGTTTTGCATCCTTATGTATTTTTGGATTTTTATCAAATATACCATCAACATCACTAAAAAATATAACCTTTTCCGGCATGAATATTCTTGATAGATCATAAATTATATCATCTCCAGAATATATGCCAATGTAATTTCTATTTTTTATGTAAACATCTCCATAACTCACAGGCATAATATTATTTTTTACATAATACCTAAAGATGTCATAATTCTTTTTTTTGCCATAAATATATGCTGATGGTGGCACCGGTATATTTCCCATGCCGTACTCTGAAAGAATTTTTGAAACCCTCATATTGAGATCTGACATATCATAATGTATAAGGCTCATGTAATATAATGACCTTTTATTAAGCCTGCCCGGTATGTTATATTCCTTGGCCATTATGTGGCCAAAAGATCCGCCTCCATGTATAATAATAAATTTATCTTTAATTTTTGATATTTCAGCAATAATTTTTCTTGTCCTATCCTCCTCAAATTTTCTGTATGTTTTTTTGTCTGTAATTATACTGCCACCAAGCTTTAATATTATCATACAAGCTAAATTGATAATAATTTATTAAACATTATTAAATTGTTTATTATAATTGAATTTTAAAAATTTTAAACTATTACAGGTGTGAATGGACTTATGAGATTTCTTTCTGCTGCCTTTTTATAGTACATTTCAAGTGCCTTCTTTCCTCTCTCACCAAAGTCTATGGATAGTTCGTTCACATACATTTTAATAAATTTTCTTTCCAGCTCAAAGTCATTATATCTGGAATATTTCATGGCGTATTTAACAGCATCATCCTCATGATCAAATGCATATTTTATTGAATTTTCGAAGTCTTCTCTATATTTTAGTTTATCCTCCAAAGATAGTGATTTTCTAATAGCATTAAATCCCAGGGGCACAGGAAGATCACCGGCATATGCCCTCCACTGATCATAAAGATCAAGAATTTTAATTAAACCCTTGTCCTGGAATTTAAGCTGTTCATCATGTATCAGTATCCCGGCATCTATTGTACCTTTTAATATTTCATTGGTAATCTGGTCAAATCTTATTTCCTTATATTCCCTGGAATCGTTGAACATTCTGTACAGCATAAATGAAGAAGTATATGTTCCGGGCTGGCCTATTACTGCATTCTTTAGATCTATTTGCTTCTTTGCAACCACTATTGGACCATAGTTTATTCCAAAGCTTGCACCAGAGGCGGTAAGATCGTATTTATCTGATACCCTTATATATCCATTTGCGGATATTGCTGTAACATCATAAAGATTGTTAATAGCCTCCTTGTTTAATGTCTCTATGTCCTTAACAACCTGCCTGTATTCAAATGATGTCTTTATTTTATGCTCAAACATTGCATAAAACATAAAAGCATCATCGGGATCTGGAGTATGCGCAATTATCATTTCCATGTATTGTTATTGTATCATTCTTAAAAAAACTATTTATTGATTTATTAATAAATATTTAATAGCAATAAACTATTTATAAAAAATAATAATGTTAATCTCATGCTTTCATTTAATAAGCTTGAATCTATAGAAAAAAAGGTTGATAACGGTGAGGACCCCGATATTAATGATATAATATACATGTATGATGAGGCTGATCTAAGGGATCTTGGAAAAATGGCAAGGAAAATAACCGATAAAATTTCTGGAAACAGGGTTTCTTTTGTTTCAAATTTAATATTAAATTATACAAATATATGCAATGTAAGATGTAAATTCTGTGCATTTTACAGAACAGATTCGGATAATGATAAATACACTTTATCAGAGGATGAGGTAATTAATGAAATAGGAAAATACAGGCCATATGGAATAAGGCAGCTGCTTATTCAGGGCGGTGTTAACCCGCATTTAAATCTTGATTATTATACATCATTATTTTCAAGAATAAAAAGGGAATTCCCGGAAATCGGCATACATGGACTTTCAACAGCGGAACTTCATTTTATATCAATTAAATCCCATATTAGTGTAAGGGATCTGTTAATAAAATTGAGAGATAGTGGACTTGAAACAATACCCGGGGCAGGAGCAGAAATACTTGATGATAATGTCAGGGTCAGAATGGGAAGGCCCAAAAATAGTGGAAAGGAATGGCTTGAAATTATGGAGGAGGCGCATAAACTGGGGATAAAAACCTCTGCCACCATGATGTTTGGGCATATTGAAACGTCTGAGGATAAGGCAAATCATTTATTATCAATACTTAATTTACAAAAGAAATATCATGGCTTTTTATCATTTACACCATGGAATTTTGAGCCGGGAAACACAGAGCTTGGAAACCAAATAAAATACAGGTCAGGTGGTGCTGATGTTCTCAGGAATATAGCAATATCCAGGATAGTATTTAACAATTATCTGCCTGTTATTCAAAGTTCCTGGTTAACAAATGGGATAAACATGGCGCAGATGGCAATATTATTTGGTGCCAATGACTGGGGAGGAACCATATACGATGAAAAGGTGATACCTGCTACAGGAAAAAATGTTGGAAATTTAAGAAGCGAGATGATAATAAATTCAATTAAACAGCTTGGTATGGTTCCAGTGGAACGTGATAATCTTTACAGAACAGTAAAAATTTATTGATTTATATATTCATTTTTTAAAATAATGTTTTTTAAAAAATTTACCGTTTCATTAACCTCAAAGTTATAATCATATTTTATTGTGTTATAATAGAATTTTAAAATCTCTTTTTTAACCTTTGCCTGGTTTTTTATTATTGATTTTTCCACATAATTTTTTGATGCAGCAATTGCATTATCAATGATTTTATGGTCAAAGTCCCTTTTTGAGGCTGTTACTGCATATACCGGCATTAAATTGAAAAGCCTTGAAAATTCATAACCTATATCAAAAATTATATTATAATTTGATTTATATGCAAGGAGTGCGTCATCACCAATTACCAGTGCATAATCATTATTATTCAAAAGATGTTGGGCATCAGTATATTTTGATTTAATAAGTTCATATTTTATTCCCATTTTATTTAAAATTAGGCTTAGATAAAATGACGTTGTTGCCGTTAAGGATGTAACAGCTATTTCAATATTATTTTCTATGTGTTTATTTCTGGATATTAAAAGTGTTGACATTGTATTTGATAATGTGTGTATGTTTGCGGTCTCGATTAATTTTAGATCAGAATTTAAAAATTGAACCAGTGATACCATGCCGGCATCAAGTTCGTCTTTTTCTATCATCCCTAAAATATTAAACGCAGTATCCCTTTTAATTTCAATCTTATTATTAAGTGCATAAAATAAAGGGTCTGAGTGAATTAAATTTATTATTCCATACATTTCAGTAGTACTCCTTTAAGTTATAAAATGTATCCCTAAGAGCCGGAATCCTGCCTATTTCATTAATAAGATGGTTTAATTCTTCAATGGATGTTGATGTTTTCCTGTTTGTGGCACCGAAGACCTTTTCACTAAATGCGGTGCCCACCAGATCACTTCCACCAGACAAAAGTGCAATTTGTGCCATTTCCTTTCCAAGGGCCACCCAGTAAACGCTTATATTCCGTATCGACTTGCCAAGAATTGCACGTGCAAGTGCATAAACCTTAATATCCTTATCGCCAGAAGATGGATACCTAACCTTCCCCATTTTGTATAATGGTGTGTTTTCAATGCTAAATTTCAATGGTATAAATGATAGAAATCCGGGTGTGTCAATCTGATTATCTCTTAACCTTATCATATGATCTATAATATCATCAAAATTTTCAAGATGCCCGTATGTCATTGTGGAATTTCCGTAAATTCCAAGGCTGTGTATTAATTTTGCATCCTCCAGCCATTTCTCACCGGATATCTTTTCAGGTGTGGTTATTAATTTTCTGACATTTTCGTTAAAAATTTCCGCCCCACCGCCTGTATGCGCATCCATTCCAGCCTCCTTTAACCTTTGAATAAGGTCCTTAATTGATACACCATGGGTTCTTGATATAAAATCAATTTCCGGAATGGTAAATGCCTTTAGGGTAACATCAGGAAGGTATTTTTTAACCTCCTTAAAAAGCGATTCGTAATATTCTATTGATAAATCTGGATTAAATCCTCCAACTATATGTATTTCTGTAACGTTAAGAGCCTTTGCCTTTTCTATATCTTTTTTAATATCGTCAAGAGAGAGCTCATATCCCTTTTTATTTGGTTTATTAATTTCATATTTTTTAATCTTATATGGTGTATAAAATGCGCATATTGGGCATGATGCAGTACAATAATTTGTATAGTTTATATTATACGATACTGCATATGATACAGTATCACCTGTATCAAATGATCTCAATGAATCTCCAATTTTCATCAGGGAATATATATCAAGATTTAAAAGTTCAGAGGCTTCTTTTTTATTTAACTCATTGTTTTTAATATAATCTATCCAGTATTCTTCCTCATATTTCATCATATAAAATTGTATATCTAAAAGAAATAAATACTTAACTATTAAATTATTCATTTGTTATGTTTATTACAAATACTTTAAAAATAATTTAAATGGAATAAAAAGAAATAAAAGTTTTAATTGCCTAGAATTATAATTTATTGCCTAAAAATGATTAACATTGTAAAAATTTTTTATTTTTATAAGTTATACTATTAATGATTTGGACATTTTTTTAAAGATATTTGTTATTTTTTGTAACTATTTTCTATGAGTATTTTTATTCTAAATTTATTATACAATACTTAATATATTGCTTAAGATCTTTTTTAGTGTGTTATTTGTTGAATTTAAAAAAATATTATATATTCAATATCTTGATTTACCAGCAAGGGTTACAATTGCACACCAACCATTTTGCCTTCAAGCATAAAAAAATTAACCTCCAGAAGATTAAATTCATTTAATATCTTGATAGGCACCTCATAATGTTTGAAAAATTAGGTTATGGTTTTTGTTAACCATGTTAACAAACACCTTTAGAGGTTATCATATCTTTGATGCTTAAACTTCCTGGTTACAAGCCAGTACCCTCGAGTCTGCGAAATGATTCAGGTATTGCTTTTTTATTATATGATACATGTAACTCTGTATGTATTAATATACCGTTTAATGATCTAAAGATTGCCCTTTTGATTCTACTGCCTAAATACACTTCATGCTTTTCCATAGTTTAATTATCAATAAATGAGCCTTTGGATGTATGTAATTCATCGTGGATAATTACATTTATTTTGTATTCCTATTATAGATTTGATCTTTGAGGTAATTGGCTTGCCCTGGCTCATAGTTTCTCATGGAATTCAATGAACAATAATTGCATGAACCGTCCAGATTATACCTTTTATGAACTATCAATAAACAGAATATTTATTAATGTCTCTAGATTATAAAACCATTGATATTGGGAGAAGATTATGGCTAAAAAAATTAGGGATTATAAGTCATGGGTTACATCACACACTGAATGTCCCAATTGCCATTACAGATTCAATTTTAGGCATTCCAAATGGGGTTCAGTAAGTGCGGTAAGGGTTGGATCAAATTGGGTGTTCATCTGTCCAAATTGCAAGACTAAACAGAGTTTTCTCTTAAAAAAGGGTGAGGAGGAAGGTTTGCCGCTGATTATTGACATGCCTCTTTCCTCATTCCTCTCAGAGGCATTTGCGGGTTTGGTTGCGTTGGTTATTGTAACAATTGTGCTTTATTATGTGGCCTCTAAAAACATAAGTTCTGATGTGTTCATCTACGGTTTCGCAATTTCACTCATAGCTTATATAGTTTATATGATCTGGCTGGGATTTATTTCCAGATCTTCTGGAAGAACCTACATAATGGACCAGCATCATTGATAAATACCGTTCATTTGACTAATTTACATTATATAATCGGGTTGGTAAGTTATCTAATGAGGATTTTTTTAAAAATATGGTTAAATTTTGTTTTTCATTTATAGTTAATCTTTCATGCGCAGAAGTTTTTGAATTAAACGGATATTTATTTTATATTTTTAAGTAAAAACTTAAGAATGGACCGATCGGGATTTGAACCCGAGCCCTCCTGCTTGCAAAGCAGGCGATCTACCGCTGATCTATCGGCCCAGTTATAATTATAATACACTGGATTTTAATAAAATTATTAAATCTTTCGTCTTCCATGCATTCTCTATTTATTATAATGTTATATGAAGGGGGAGGGGGGTGCATTTCCGATGGAACTAAAAAAAGGTATATGATACCATTAGATATAAAAATAAATATAAAGTCATTAAATTATATATAACTATATATTATTATATATAATATACGAAAAATTTATTAATAATTATATTAACATCATTACCTTTCGTAAAAATCAAAAAATAAAAAATTAAAAAAGTTTTGGTTTTGATATCTGTGCTTTTACATATTTATCCCTAATTTTTATGTAAACTGGTTCATTGCTTTTCATAAAATCTTTATTAATATAGCCCAGGCCAATTCCAGTGTTAAGTATTGGTGATACTGACCCGCTTGTAATGTAACCTATTTCATCATCATTATGATATATTTTAAATCCTGGTCTTGGTATATTCTTATTTTCAAGTATAAATCCTCTGAATATAATTTTAAAATTATTTTTGTTTTCAATTAATTTTTCCCTTCCTATAAATTCATGGTTTAAATTTACAATAAATGATACTGACGCCTCGTAAGGAGTTTTATCCTCATTAAAATCCTGGCCTGATAAAAGCATTCCCTTTTCCATCCTTAATGTATCCCTTGCACCCAGCCCACACGGTCTGCCATCATAATTTTTTATTATATCAAGCAGCTTTTCCCATAATGAAGGTGCAATTTCATTCGGTATTATCAGTTCAACGCCCCTCTCTCCTGTATAACCTGTACCTGAAACCATCATAAAATTTTCATTTAATAACGGATTTAAAAATTGTATATTATTTAATAAAAAATGAAAGTTTTCTGGCATTTCTATTTTCATTTCCCCTAAAACTTCCGGCGTTTTTGGACCCTGAACTGCTATATGTGATATTTCATCAGAATGGTTGATTATTTTAATGCTATAACCTGTGGAATTTTTATTTAACCAGTTTATAATTCTCTCTATATTTGCTGCATTTGGTATTAAAAAGTATTTATCATCCCATAATTTATATATTATTGTATCATCTATCATTTTCCCATCTGTATCCAAAAAAGCGGTGTATGTGCATTCACCAATATTTAAATCTGAAATTTTTGTTGGAAATATATAATCAACAAATTTGTTAGCATCATTTCCCTCTATAATAACATCGCCCATATGTGATACATCAAATATCCCAACGTTTCTTCTTACAGCCATGTGCTCCTCGACTATTTTTGTATATTCAAGAGGCATTTCCCATCCATGAAAATTTGTCATTCTTGCATTTAATTTTAAGTGTTCATTATAAAGTGCTGTTCTTAGGGGTATACCCTTTTTTAGTTCCATCGGAAATGCACCCCCCTCCCCCTTAAACATCTTTTTTGCTGACTATTGTATAAAAAATATGCATTAATCAAACAATACCTCATAATAATGTAATATTAAGGATGGATTTAAACTTTAGATAATTTAAAAAAATTATTTTTTAACTATCTGGGTCTGTTTACCTTTTATTTCCCCAAGCCAGATTGTTAAAAGTCCAAATGCTATTACAGGTGAAACAAAGGAAATTAGGCCAACATCTCCCCAGCCATCATATCTTATTCCCCAAAACAAATAAAAAACTCCACCGATTAAAATTAGTATTATTCCAACGATAATGTATATACCTGTCATATTGAAAATTTTTTCACGATTAACCATTTCATTTTTAATATATAAAAGTTGCATAAAAAGTTTTTGAAATAAAAAGATAAATATAAATGTATCAATGAATCTATATAATCAATGTGAAATTTTATATTGCGATATATTGCAAAATAGAGAAACATAAATTCTTAAAAAAAATTTATATTTAAACGCCATTTTAAGATTAAAATGAATAAAAATATTGCTTTTACATCATTACCTGGATTCACTGCTGCATTGGAGGCAACAATGATTTTGCTTGCAATACCTGAAATATCAAAAGAATTTGGTGTATCATATTCAGAATCAACATTATTAATAATAATATTTGTAATAATAGAAACATTATTTGTTGTTCCCTTTTCATTAATAGCAGATAAATATGGAATTAAAAAAATAATGATAATAGGTTCATTTATAATGCTAATGGCATCAATATTAATTTTTCTTTCAAATAATTTTATTGTAATGCTATTATTAAGGGCTTTTCAGGGACTTGGGGGGTCAATGGTAATACTAACATCATTATCATATGCATCCTTAATGAGCCCTGATGTAAACAGGGGGAAATCAATAGGATTAAACCATACAATAATAAGTCTTGGATATGTTATTGGACTTCCATTAGGCGGCCTGATGGCATCTATAAATTATAAATATCTATTCCTATTTACAGCATTTTTATCATTGTTATCCATTATATTAATAATAAATATAGATGAAATAAGGGGAAAATCCGAAATAGGAAAATCATCATTTTATATTACATTATTATTTTCTGGGTTAATATTATCAATATATTATATTCCATTTATAATTATTGCAGTGATAGGTTTAATATTTTCATTTAAAATTAGATTAAATAAGAAATTTGCATTATCATCATTTTCAGGATTTTTGCATTCAATAACAAGAAATATGCTTGCAGCATATTTTGTATTTTTATTGTATTCATTAAATTACACACCATTAATCATAGGTTTGCTTGTTTTAATATATCCTATATTTTTCACTTTTACATCCTTTGTTTCCGGAAAATTGCATGATAAATACGGATTAAAAATAGCATCTATTGGATTTTTATCAATGAGCTTATTCTCATTATTATTATTTTTTAATTTTATAATTCCTGAAATATTTCTTGGAACTTCCACAGGAATTGCAACAACATCAAATACCGCATATACAATGAATTCCTTAAATAAAAATGACAGAATAACAGGATCAGGAATAAGGTCATTACAGGGAATAGTAACAAATGCAATTGGTCTTGGTATAGGCTCAAAATTGCTGTTAAATCTTAATCATGTTATATTTATAATAATTCTCTTAAATTTAACAGCATTAATAATTACATTAATCCTGTATAAAGCCCATAAAGCGCCGTAGGCCGAAATGAGCCTAAAGGTTTAATACCATTCCAGACAATAAATCATTATGGATGTATATCCCTAGATAGGGGTCTCCGGCCCTATGTATATAAGACTGTATAAAAATACCTGAAAATGAATGAACAAAATAATGGTTTATCGATTAGATAAAGATTGCGGACATAAAGCTAAGGCCATAAAATTGCTTTTCCCTGAAAATCCCGGACTAGAGGAATAATAGCGTCATCCAGTTTCCAGATGTGAGCATACCTATACATAAATTCTGATTTATATTTATCATATATAATACCCATCTATTGATTTATAATTTTTAATATTATACACAATATTATCTGAAATATTTTTATCAGTGCTTTTACGGATCATATTGTGTTTATATTATTTTTTATTTCCATTGAGACTGTGCTCAATGCTTTAGATATAATGTTAATGATCATCCTATTTTTATATAAATTTCATGTAATTATGATAATTTTATTTACTGCAATTTATGGTCACGGGTTTTATCATTATTTAATCTTTATATTTTATGTCATATATGACATAAAAATTATGTAAAATCATGTCTTATATAATATAATGCTTACAGATGAAGAGTATATCAATTGATGTTGGATGGTGATTCTTAAACAAAAATTTTTCCATTTCACGATATATTTATTATCAACCTCTTATAATAATATTTTTTTAAAAACCTCTGTAATATTTCCTTTATCTATTTTTGTTAATAAATTTTAATTTAATTAACGGGTCTTCAATATAATATTTATTTTCAGATTTTTTTATAAATCCATATTTTAGAAGCTTTGTTATGTGATTGTTTAAAATCGTTGAGGATATGTAACCAGTTTTTGTTGTAACATATGCTTTTATTGCAGACCAGTTGTTTAATCCTGCTGCTATTGACTCCATTATAGCCATATACCTGTCCTTAGAATTATTGATTAATTTATTTATCTCGCTATCTATTAACCTTTTGCTATATTCTATGACATTATTTATTGAATCGTAATTATTTAATTTTCGAATAGCCCGGTTATATCCGTAGTATGTCAGCCATCCCGCGATTCCGTCCAGAATATCTATGGCAGAATTTATATCATTGTCATTTACGTTTATTTTAGCCTCTTCAAAGCCGGATTTTAAGAAATTGTAGGACGTTTCATTATCGAAATGCCCAATTTTAATTTCATTTATCATTCTTCCAAATAGCGGACTTTCAGTATTATCTATATCAATAAACTCCTCTAAAATTCCAATTTCACTTCCTGTTATTATTATATGTATATTTTTCAAATTATCATATGCCCATGCCAGTATATTGTTATATCTTTTTCCACTGTATTTTAGATACTGTGCCTCATCTATAGCCAGGATGAATACATCATTATTCTTTTCTGAGATTTCATTAATTACCTCAAGAATATTATTTAATTGATATTTTTTGGATGCGTCTATATCTATTTTTAAATGATTTATTTCAATACCATTTATTTTGGATAAAATATCAGAAATCAAAAATCTCAGTTTTTGAGAAATCCCTATATCCTTTTTTAATTCATGCAATATTTTTAAAGATATTTCATTTTCTCTGATAGTTCCGGATTCGTTGAATAATTCCCTTATATCTATTATTATGTATGGTATTTCAAGAGAATTTAATACACTTTTTAACAGGCTAGTTTTTCCTGTTCTTCTAATTCCGTATATTACTGTTAACGGTTCTGTAACACATCTTTTTAGTAATAATATTTCCTTTTCTCTACCGAAAAGGTCTTTAATATTATCTTTTGGTTTTATGTTAAATAGCATTAGTAATACCCCCTATTATTAAGTAATACTCCCTATTATTTAAAGTTCATTAAAATGTATTAAATTATTTTTATCTAAATATAGTGAGAATCGGAGGCGGTTGTTATGCAACTTGACCCTTGAGGCCGTTAGTAAGAATAGCCGCCCTTCGACTCGATTTCATACCTTATAATTATAAGGTGAATAGGAGTTTGTCGAGTCTTCGATTCTGAATCTCACAGAATCATTAGAGGTGATTAAATGGTTATAGGCTTGGATGTACATAAACGTTCCGTATATGCTACGGTAATGGAGGATAATGGTACTATTATTTCCCAGAAAAATATGGAAAATAATATGGAGATAGTTAATGAGTTTTTATCAGTTTATAAGGATCATGATATTGTAATAGAATCATCAACATCCGGTAAGTATCTTTCCAGGGAATTATTAAAACTAAACTATAAGATACATCTGATTAATCCTGCAAAGGTTCCTGAAATATATAATAATTACAAGAAGACAGACTTGGGAATAAAAAATAATAGAATAGATGCAATATATGCACGTGTATCATCCAATAATAAGAATGATTTATATAATCAAATAAACAGATTAAAATCATTATACCCAAATGCACAAATATTCAGTGATATTAAATCCGGATTAAAATTCAACAGAAAGGGATTCATTGAATTATTAAATATGATAGAGGACAATAGGATAAACAATATATATTACACATAAGGACAGACTGGCAAGGTTTGGCTTTGATTTAATAGAGAATATATGCAGGATGCATAATACAAAAATAATAGAAACAGATGGAGAAGAGATATTATCAGCCAATGAGGAATTAAAAAATGATTTGATAACAATAATAACATTATTCTCATCCAAATTATATGGATTAAGATCACAGAAAATGAAGGATAAAGGATATATTGGAGGCTGTAAAGGAATGACTCATTTATGGAAATCTATCGGTGATAAAAGAACCATAGTGTTCGAATACAAACCAAGTGACACCATTCTAAAATATCTAAATGATATGAGGGATTTAATAAATAGGGCTATAATAAGTGCATATTCAATGGCAAAATCCAATAATAATGAATTACCATCCCCTATTGTTTTAAGAAAATCATTAAAGAATTATTATGACAATAATATAATTTATGCAAAGCACCATATCAATCCTGCATGCAGGAATGCAATCCAAAATTATGGATAAACCCTGTGGATGCAAAGAATCCTGGAATAGAATATGAAAACATTGTAAAGCTTAAATCAAAAACTGGTGAAATTGACATGGTGGCAAAAATTACAGAGGATGTTCTTCCAGGCGTTGTATTCGCACACATGCATAATCCAAAAATAAACCATAGAATAACTGTAACTACGGGCCTGCAAAGAAATTCTATGAAAAAAGGAACTTTATGGAATATAAATTTCTTGAGTATATAAAGAAAAATTGTTTAACTCATTAAACCGTTAATACAATGCCGTGAGCCGGGATTGAACCAGCGACCTCCAGATCTTCAGTCTGGCGCTCTCCCAACTGAGCTATCACGGCCTAAAAGTGTAAGAAAGGTATGACTTATTTTTATTAAAAGGTTTTTGTTTTCATTTATAGCCAATATTTTTTGCAATGTAAATGTTTATATATTATAATTATAATACACATCTAATGTTTGGTAAAGTGTCTAATGCTGCAACCATGTTGTTCTTTTTGGGTTTGCAGAGCGGACACTAACCTTAAAACATTAGTTAATTTTTAAGGTGGTGTTTTTATGGGCTATGACATAGATAGTATGGATTCTAACGCGATTTTTAATATTGGTATGTACAGCAGGGAAGGTTTTTCCAGCACTGGCAGGAAAATCACCGTTTTTGATACCACATTAAGGGATGGAGAGCAGAGCCCTGGCATTAAATTCTCTCCAGAAGAAAAACATAAAATTGCATACATGCTTGAGGATATGGGTGTTGACATTATTGAGGCAGGATTCCCTGCTGTTTCATCAGAGGAGTTTAATATAATAAAATCCATAAACTCCACAGCAAACAGGGCAAAAATATGTGCCCTTTCAAGATGCAACGATGGAGACATATATTCTGCAATAAATTCAGGTGTTAATTATATACATATATTTATAGCGACGTCAGATATTCATTTAAAAAACAAACTAAAGATTTCCAGGGAGGAAGCATTAAAAAAAATTGAACATTCAATTAATATAGCAAAGGATGCCGGTTTATATGTTGAATTTTCTGCAGAGGATGCAACCAGAACTGATATGGACTTTCTTATAAGAGCATTTAAAACAGCAGAAGTAAGTGGTGCCAATAAGGTAAACATACCAGATACTGTGGGCATAATGAATCCAATTTCCATGAGAAATATTGTTTCAAGGATCAAGCAAAATATAGATATACCTGTAAGCGTCCACTGCCATAACGATTTTGGACTTGCAACGGCAAACACCATATTCGGTGTGGAGGGTGGTGCAAGTCAGGTGCAGGTGACAGTAAATGGCATTGGTGAGAGGGCAGGAAATGCCTCCCTTGAGGAAGTAGTAACAGGATTAGCCGCCTTCATGAATGCAAAAACAAACATAGATTTTTCTAAGATTTATAATATATCCCAGGCAGTATCAAGATTTAGTGGCATGGAAATACAAAAAAATAAGGCAATAGTCGGTGAAAATGCATTCTCGCATGAGGCAGGAATACACGTGAATGGAATAATAAATTCTCCTGCAACCTATGAGGCCATAAATCCAGAATTTGTAGGCAGGCAGAGGACAATAGTTATTGGAAAGCATTCTGGCAGATCATCCATAGAATGGATTTTAAACAAAAATGGAATAAAATGTTCTGAGGATGAGGTTAAATACATACTTGAAGAAATAAAATCATACAATGGCAAGGAGGCATTTGATGAGGACAGGGTTATAAATCTTGCCAGAAATATTATAAAAATTAGGGGTGATTAATTATGGGTAAAACTGCGGTTGAAAAGGTTTTCAGCAAAAAATCCCACACGGATTCTTATGCCGGGGACTATGTTGTTGCAGATGTTGATTATGTTATGGTTAATGATATTACCGGGCCCATTGCAGTGGATGCTTTTAATTCCATAGGAAATGCACCCGTCAGGGATAAAATAGTGATTATCCCGGATCATTTTGTACCACCCAAGGATATTAAATCTGCAATACAGTACAGAAAGGTAAAGGATTTTGCGCTAAATAATGGAATTGAGAATTTTTTTGACATAGGCAATGGCGGGGTATGCCATCAGGTTATGATGGAAAAGGGCTTTGCAGCACCCGGAAGGCTTATTGCCGGTGCAGATTCACATACAAATACATACGGTGCATTATCCTCAATATCTGTTGGAATAGGCAGCACTGAGGCAGGTGTAATTTTTGCCACAGGAAAAATGTGGTTTAAGGTTCCTGAAACAATAAAAATAAACATTAATGGAAAACTAAAAAAGGGAGTTGAGGGTAAGGATGTTGCATTAAAGGTTTTATCAATTACAGGTCATGATGGTGCAACATACAAATGCATGGAATTTTCCGGTACTGCAATTTCTTCATTACCTGTTAATGAACGCATGACAATAGCAAATATGACAACCGAGGCGGGGGCAAAATGTTCATTCTTCGATACAGATGATAAAACAATAGAATACCTTAATAAACGGGTTCGCGGTGATTATGAAATAGTTAAATCTGACGCCGACGCACATTATGAATCCATAATTAATATCGACGCAGATGATATCGAGCCCTCAGTTGCAGTACCAAACTCTCCGGCAAATGTTAAACCATTATCGGAGGTTAGGGTTGAAATAGACCAGGCATACATAGGGTCGTGCACAAATGGCAGAATAGAGGATATTAGAAAGGCTGCAGAAATTTTAAAGGGTAGAAAAATTAACAAAAGGGTTAGACTAATGGTGGTTCCAGCAAGCCAGGAGGTCTATAATCAGGCCCTAAGGGAGGGATTAATAGATATAATAGTAAATGCCGGAGGTTATTTTTCAGGCACAACATGCGGTGCATGCCTTGGTGGTTATATGGGTGTTCTTGGACCCGGGGAGGTTTGCATTTCAAGCACAAACCGCAATTTTATAGGCAGAATGGGCGATAAAACCTCAAAGGTTTATTTAGCTAACCCCAGTGTTGTGGCTGCCTCGGCAATATTAGGCAGAATAGCATCGCCGGAGGAGATTTAAATGAATGACAGGATAACAGGAAATGTATGGGTTCTTGGAGACGATATAGATACTGATCAGATTATACCGGCCAGGTATCTGGTTACATCTGATGAGAAAGAACTTGCCAAGCACTTTATGGAATACACAGACCCCGAACTTGCCGGAAAAATAAAGCCAGGGGATGTAATTATCGCAGGCAAAAATTTTGGGTCAGGTTCAAGCAGGGAACATGCGGTTTTAACCATAAAGGGCCTTGGCATATCATGTGTAATAGCTGAGAGCTTTGCCAGGATATTTTTTAGAAATGCAATAAACCTTGGAATGCCATTAATAGAGGCAAAAATCAATGCAAATTCCGGTGATAAAATATCGATAGATTTCAATGATAGCGTTATATTAATTAATAATAAAAAATATACATTTAAAAAATATCCAGATTTTCTAAAAAATATAATAAATGCTGGTGGGTTAATAAATTATGTGAGGGAATATAAATGGTAGACGTTGCGGTTATTCCAGGAGATGGTATAGGTAAGGAAATTATACCTGAGGTTTGCCGGGTTATAAATAATATAAACGATGAAATCAATTTTATATATTATGATATATCATCTGAGAGATACTTAAATAAGGGTATTACAGTAACAGATAATGAAATCTCAGAATTAAAATCATACAGGGCAATTCTTTTTGGGGCCATTGGCGATTTTAGAATTAAGCCTGGTATAATGGAGCAGGAGGTTATATTGAGACTTAGAAAAGATCTGGACCTTTATATGAACATTAGGCCTGTTATGTCAATGCCAAATGTGTCTAAATATAATAATCTAAACATAACAATATACCGCGAAAATAAGGAGGATTTTTACTCATTAATAAACGGCACCCTTGATAATGATATGGAATTTAGGCACTCTGATGCACTAAATAATTATGATATTAAAATATCTGGAACATCTAATGATAAACTTAATTATAATCTTGGAATACTTACAGAAAAAAATATAACAAGATTCTTCAGGAAGGCATATGAATTAATTGAAGATGATAACATTGTGATAACAGATAAGGCAAACGCAATATCAATGTATCTTTTCTGGAGGGAAATTGCAAAAAATGAATCATCAAAATTTAATAAAAATATAAAATTCGAATATGCCGATTCACTTGCGTACAATATTATCTTACATCCTGAAAAATATAAGCACATTATTGCACCAAATCTTTATGGCGACATTCTCTCAGACATGACATCTGCACTTGCAGGAAGTTTGGGATATGCTGCCAGTGGAAATATTGGCGATAAAAATGCAATGTTTGAACCTGTTCATGGTAGCGCACCTGATATTGCCGGGAAGGGAATAGCAAATCCCATTGCCGGAGTATTATCAGGGTCAATGCTTCTGGATTATCTTGGATATAAAAAGGATGCACAAAGAATTAAGAACATCATTAACCAAATGCTTCAAAATAAAATAATTCCAGTGGAATCTGGAGGAAATGCCGGAACACATGACATCATAAAATATATATTAAATGAAAAATATGAAATAAATAATTAAATTTTTATTTACATATCTGTTTAAAAAATATTAAGGATTTAACCCAATTTCTATCATATACAAAACAACATGTATCAAAAACGACATTTAATGAAACAAAACGTCCCATTTAATCACATATATGAAAAATTGCTTTTTATTCACACCATCCTTCACAGGAGTTTAAAAATTATTACATAATTACGTTATTTAATTCATATTTGTGACAAAAAGGTTAATATATTATGATATTATATTATAATAAGTGAGTTAACATGACTAAATTACTAGTTTTGGGTGGAAGATTTGCAGGGTTAACAGCTGCTTATACCGCAAAGAGGCTTTTAGGAGATAAAATAGATGTTACATTGATAAATAACACACCATATGCGGCCTTCAGGCCCGGGATGCCACATGTGGCCATAGGTGTATCAACAGCTGAAGAGCTTGAGGTTGATCTGGCAACAGCATTACCGGCAAAGGGAATTAAATTCATACTTGGTACGGTTACAAAAATTGATGCTAAAAAGAATAAGGTAGAATATGAACTTCCAAGCAAGGAAAAGAAGGAAGCATCCTATGATTACCTTGTTGTTGCCTTTGGAGCAAAGCTTGGAATAGAACACATCAAGGGCTGGGAAGAATATGGAAACAGCGTATGTGAGCCACAGTATGCAACAGCATTACATGAGAAGCTTGAAAACTGGAAGGGAGGAAACATAGCAATTGGATCCGGAGTATTTTATCAGGGCACATTAACACCAAGGGGTAAGTATCCAAAGAACTGGGCATCAGTGGCAGACTCAGCATGTGAGGGCCCAATATTTGAGCTCTCCTTAATGGTTCCGGCATTCCTTAAAAAGAAGGGACTTTTAGACAAAACACACATAACAATATTCTCACCGGGAGAGGAGATACTTACAGATATAGCAAAGGAATCAAGGAGCGTCGTAAAAAGCCTATTTGCCCAGGCTGGATTTGATATGGTATGGAACTTCAAGTTAAAGGAAATTAAGAAGGATGAAATAGTGGATGAGAGCGGAAAGACAATAAAAGCCGATCTTGCAATAATACTGCCACCATATGAAAAGAACGACGCCGTTGCAAACTCAACACCTGATTTATTTGATGACGGCGGGTTCATACCAACCGATGAGCACATGAGGTCAGTAACATACCCCAATGTATATGCATGTGGTGATGCAAACCAGGTCACAGTTCCCAAGCTGGGATTCCTTGCAGTGCAGACATCCAGGATTGCAATGGAAGATCTTGCAAACAGGCTTGGTGTGCCAACAAAGCAGGAGGAATATGCACCTGAGGTGGTATGTATAGCAGATAACCCGCTGGAGGGCTTTGCCATAGCAGTAAATGATACAACATTCTATGGCGGGGATGAAAAGATAGCACAGCCCTCACCCACAAACCATATAAAGAAGGAATTATTTACCAAATACTTTATGTGGACAAATGGAGATATGGCATTGGATAAATATCTCGCAAGCTGGTGATAAGACATGATGACTGAGGATGAGCAGCTGGAAAAATTGATGAAACCAGAATATATATCCAGCCTGACAAGGCTGATAGAGCTGGTTAAAAAACTGGACAACATGGGTTTCCTGGATGTTATATCCGGAATACTCAGCGATGAAGATACAATGAAAACAATCTTTGGCCTTATAACCAGCGATGATGTTCTATCATTGACAACAAAATCTGATTCAATAATGGCAATGTTAAAGATCATTTCAGAACAGAAAAACATTAAGGCACTTTCAAACCTGCTTGAAATCATCACTGTAATGCAGGGCAAGGGATTATTAGACCCGATTATGGGCATACTGAATGACGATGAATCAATGGGTGCAGTTATGGGATTAATATCAAACGACTTCACAATGAATTTAATAATGAACAATAAATTAATATTAAACTCCCTTGGAACACTTGACCTCAGCGTAACACCACACTATGTAAATATGATAAAGGCAATAGAAAACGCAATTAAGAATGAAACTGTAACACCCGTTGGTGGCATGATGGGAACACTGCATGCCATGAAGGACGAGGATACCCAGAAGGGTCTTGGAATTGTGTTCTCAATTCTCAAAAGTTTGGGTAAAACCTGCTCTAACGAGTTTAACTGCGCCAAAAAATAACTTTAATTTTTTTTAAATTTGTTTATATATTTATTCTACAATTCAAATTTCTTATATATTTTAAAAATATTATGTTTTATAGCTCCGTGGTGTAGCGGCCAAGCATACCGGACTTTGGATCCGATGACGGCAGTTCAAATCTGCCCGGAGCTGTTTATGATAAGGGTTATCGGAAGAAATAAAATTGAGGAAAGTATTTCATCACCATGCGTTGTAAGGGAACTTTATAGTATGTTTAAAATAAATCCGGATGAGTATGTTGTTCTTGTAAATGGGGATCCGGTAACTGACGATGAAATTATAAAGCCAGACGATAACGTTGTTTTGCTTGAGGTTTTTTCTGGTGGATAAGTTAATCAAAGAAAATATTTTTTTTATAAAACTTTTTAAGAACATCATACTGTGTATTTTTATCCACGTCAATTACATGTATTTTATTTTTTAATGGATTTAAATGCCGGCCTATATCAATTTTTTTCAACTCTGTTTCAAAAATTTTTGAAAAATCGGTATTCTCATTTTTTATATCGACATATAGCCTGTTTCCATTAATATATGGGCCCCTTAGAAGGCGGTCATTATTCATCCATATTTTAATAAACTTTATAACCTCATTAGAATCAGCAGGAGGACCTGAATGTATAAGCATATCAGGAGGTTTTTCCCTCTCATATTCAATTAATATCTCTATTTTATTATTAACAAGGATCTCTGATGATACAGGCCTGTATCCATATTTGTCAAATATTCCAAAAAGTTTATTCTTAAATCTAACTGCCTGTGGATATATTATATCATCAATAACATCAGGTCTTTCCATGGTAAAAATTTTCATATATGTGCCGCGATCCTTTATGTTATTGTTATTTAAACTGCCTAATGGTAAATTCTCTGGAGTTTCAAGATAAAGTTTTGAAGCAATCTCCATACGTGCCAGATTTTCCAGGCTTACAGCTGCAGCGGCGTTCCTTGTTGTATCAACAGGGTCTATTATTATAACCGGTTCAGGGAATTTTTTTTCAAGCGATTTATCATCAGGAATTAAAAATCTGCCCTTATTTTCTGCAAATTTTTTTAAAACATTTATAAACGATCCAAGATTAATAACCATTATTTCACATAAATATCCTGAGAAACCCGATTTTGAAATTTCTGAACCATATACATTAACCTGCTTCATAAAAATTTTTAATTTTCTTATGTCATTCCTTATGTTTTCATTTGAATTTTCATTTACAAACTTTGTGTGCAGTGGTGTTCTATCAACAGTGGATTCTATTCTTTCTCCTGGGTTCATCTTATATGCAGGAACAATATCCACCTTTATATTATCAATATGCCCTGATACATATGGGTGTTCAGCATATTTTTCAATTCCATCCTGAAGAATTTTATGGCCCAGTTTAAGGCCGGTATTCTCCATGAATTCCTTATCATATTTCTTGTTAAAAAGTATGAAAATGTCTATATCACTGCACTTTAAATTTGTATCCTTGGATACAGATCCAACCTCCACAGCCTCTGCATCAATTTTTAATTTACTGCACTCATCATTTAAACTTTTAATTATATTACTGGCTACCAATTTAAGTTTTTTATTTTCCTCGTCTGAGGGACTGTACTGATCAAGCAATTTTTTTAAATCCAGCATATCTAGTTCTGAAGATCAATAATGGCCTGTGCAGGTTCTCCATCAGCCTTTTTTAAAGCCTCAATTGCCTTTTCCCTTGAAACCTTGGCCTGTTCCATAACAAGTTTTATATCATCCTCGTTAAATCCCTGACTTTCAGTTTTTGTTTTTTCAACCTCCTTCATCGTGCCAAGAACCTGAAATGTTCTCTGGCCCTGGGCCTCTATCATTGTAACCCTTGCATTCTCAATTACATAATCCTTATCTGTTCCTCTAAAAACAACCTCCTTTACGTCATTCATTTCCGTGGATTTTATTCCCATTTGGGACATCATCCTTTTAAGCTCTCTTGGGTTCATAAATATTAAATAATAATTACTTTAATTAATTTTTATGTTTTTGTATTGCATCGTTATATTTATTTTATTAATTATATATATAATTTTATTTTTTTAGGAATCATTATTTATTTTGCCAAAATGCTAATAAATAATCATAAAAATATATATCACATAAGTGTATATGGCTATATGCAGGATGAAGAGGCCGTTTTAGAAAGGCTTAAAAAGGAAGGTATTGAATTTTTGCAGCTGCAGTTTACTGATCTTATGGGCAATGTTAAATCACTAACTGTCCCAAAAAATAGGTTTGAGGACGTAATATATAATGGCATAATGTTTGATGGCAGTTCAATTCTTGGATTTAAAGAAATTCAGAATTCAGATATGAAGGCAGTACCTGAACTCTCATCTTATATACTTTTAAGCAATGAAAATTATGCAGGTAAAACTGTAAGATTTGTTTGCAAGATTTTTAATCCAGATGGAACAAGATTTGAGGGGGACCCAAGGTATATACTTGAAAGGCAGGTTGAAAGACTGGCAAAGGAAAATAAAACATATTATGTTGGTCCTGAGCTTGAATATTTTATTTTTGAACAGGACGAGGATGGAAATCCAACAGTATATCCAAGCGACCTTGGTGGATATTTTGACCGCGAACCCCTTGATAAATCCTTTACTGTAAAACAGGAAATACTTCAAAAACTTGAGGCTGTAAATTATTATCCAGAGGCATCACACCATGAGGTGGCATACGGTCAGCACGAGATTGATGTTAAATATTCCACAGCAGTTGAAATGGCCGACAGGATAATTATAATAAAAAGCATAGTCAAAGAAACAGCCAATGCCTATGGATACCATGCCACTTTCATGCCAAAGCCCATCAAGGGAATAAACGGCAATGGAATGCATGTACATCAGAGCATATTTTCAGGTGATGAAAACCTGTTTTACGATGAAAGAAATAAATATGGTCTCAGTGAGTATGCAATGCACTACCTTGGTGGAATTCTCCAGTATGTACCAGGTGCAGCACCGGTACTGGCATCAACAGTAAACTCATATAAAAGGTTAATACCTGGATTTGAGGCGCCTGTATATATTGCATGGGCAAATAAAAATAGGAGCGCACTTATAAGGGTACCGCATGCAAGCCCCAAGGGCAAGAGAATGGAATTAAGATTCCCGGATTCTGCAGGAAATCAGTACCTGCAATTTGCAGTAATCCTTGGCATGGGCCTTGAGGGAATAGAGAATAAGATAGAACCACCAGAACCCGTTGAAAAGAATATCTTTGAAATGAGCCGTGAGGAAAGAATTAAAAACGGTATAAAGTCGATGCCAGGGTCTCTTGGTCAGGCACTGGATGCATTCAGGGAAAGCACACTTATGAAAAAGATCCTTGGGGATTTCATGTATGATGAGTTTCTGAAGGCAAAGGAGAAGGAATGGGAGGATTTCAGATCACACGTTACAGACTGGGAAATTAAAAAATATTTAGATCTTTATTGAATTACATTTATATTTATATTTTCACCGCTGGTTATTTTTATGTTATTTATATGCATTAAATTTTTTATTATGTAACCATATCTGCCTATTTTTTCTGAATCTCCAGTAATATTTAATGAATCTATCGGTGCTGCCATTGATATTTTTAGGCTGCTTTTTAGTGCCCTGATACTATTTATAACAGAAATTATGTAATCTATATCATTTTCCTCATTAAATAGGTATTTATCATCATATTCCGGATATTTTTCAAGGGCTATGCTTATCGAATCAGGATGTATTTCGTGATATAATTCCTCTGTTATAAATGGCATAATTGGTGAGTACATTTTTAAAACATTTTCCATTATAAGGTAAGAAACTGCAATATTCTCATTTCTGTATTCCTCATTATCATTTTTGATAATTTCAAGGTAATTGTCACAGTAGTTGCTCCAGAAGAATTTATCGAGTGCGCTTCTTGCCTTCATAACCTCATATGCATCCATGTATCCTGTTACTTCCCTGACAGTTTTTTCATATTTGGACATTATCCACTTATTTACCGGAGATTTTATTATATTAATATCTCCCTGTATTTTTCCACCTGATATTATTTTTAGAAGATTTAATGAATTATAAAGCTTGATAACAGTTTTTTTGCCCCTTACAAGATCCTGCTCCCTTAATTTTATATTTTCACCAGGCATTGTGGTTGAACCCCAGAATCTGAGCGCATCAGCACCATATTTCTCTATTATATCCTTTGGCTCCACTATATTTCCCTTGCTTTTACTCATTTTCTGTCCAAAAGGGTCATAAACATTGCCGCTTATTGCAATTTTTTTCCACGGTATTTTATTGTAATGCAGGTAGGATCTTAATATGGTTGTAAATGCCCATGATGTAATAATGTCATGCCCCTGAAACCTGACATCCATTGGATACATATCCATGGAATTTATATGCGTTAAATATAACGTTGGGCTTATTGAAGATGTGGCCCAGGTATCCATAACATCCCTTTCAGGCTGAACATCATCAGAACCGCAGGCGGGGCATTTAATATTTTTATTTACAAGCCTGGGGTCCACAGGCAGATCCTTTTCATCTGCATAAATTATTGTTCCGCATTTATTGCAGTACCATACAGGAAATGGTATGCCAAAATACCTCTGCCTTGAGATGCACCAGTCCCATCTAAGTCCATTTACCCAGTTATCATACCTGGTTTTCATGTATTCCGGTATCCATTCTATTTTATCTCCAAATTCTAATAACTCCTTTTTTATATCCAGGTCTTTTATGTACCATTGTTTGCTTATACCTATTTCTATTGGGGTTCCACATCTTTCATGCGTATTTACTGAATGTTTAATTTTTTCTATTTTTATTATATAATTATTTTTTTTCAGCTCTTCAATAATTCTCTTTCTTGCTTCTTTAATCCCAATATTATCTAAATACCTTGAATCATTAAGTTTATCGTTCTTTAATATTATGCGTGAATCCAGATTATACTTCCTCCAGAGTTCAAGATCATTCTGATCACCAAAGGTACAAAGCATTTCTGCACCAGTACCGAAATTCATGTCTATTGATTCATCTGACATTACCGGAACCTCATTGCCATAGAGCGGCACCTTTATTTTTTTTCCAATTATATTCTTATACCTTTCATCACCGGGATTAACAAACACAGCCACACAGGCACCAAGCATTTCCGGCCTTGTTGTTGCAATTTCTATCCCATCAAAATTAACGTAAACAAGGTCCGTATCTATAATTGCATCCTTCATCTCTATCTGTGAAATGGCAGTTTTACATGTTGGACATCTTATATACGGCGCCTCAGCCCTGTAAGCCCTTCCAGATCTGGCAAGATCCAGAAATAACTTCTGGGACATTTTCATTGAAAAATCAGATGATGTGTCTATATAATCGTTAAATGATGCACTGAGGCCTATTGAGTACCATGCATCTGCAAGTTCAAGCTCTGCCTTTTTGCTCTCCTCCTTGCATATTTCTATATAATCACCTAATGGTGTATTTTCTATTGTAACATTCCTTGTTTTCTCCACGTATCTTTCTGTTGGTAAACCATTGTCATCAAATCCCCATGGATAAAATACATTGTAACCCTTCATTCTTTTATATCTGGCTATGAAATCCTGGTGTGGATAGGAATAAGCATGTCCAAGGTGCATTTTACCCGAGACCGTTGGTGGTGGTGTATCTATTGAAAAATTTTTATCGCCCTTTGTAAATTTAAAAACATTATTTTTTTTCCAGTAATCCCTCCATTTATTTTCCATGGATACTATGTCAAGCATATAAACTAAATCATTATCTTAATTAAATATCTTTTTAACGAATACCAATGAAGGGTGGCAAAAATATAATATAAATATAAACTTCTATAAAGTCTTATAGAAATATTTAAATAAAACTTTGTAATTAACTTTTTGGAGGTGTTCTCTATGGTTGATGATGTAATTATGGAAAAGAAAGCATCTGCCAAAAAGGACGCCGGCTATGGTATAGAGGAAAAGGATGTTGAAACATATACCATGCAGAATCTTAAGGGCATAGCCAAAGAAATAAGCATGACATGGAAATCCCATGGATTTACCATCGGGGATGTTAAGGGATTTATGCCATACTTAATGGCTGAAATATTTAACCAGTCTGGAGAAACGGATAATGAAATACTAGAATATATTGACACATACTTCAGGCCATCAGTTCTGGACTACCTTTACAGAATAAAAAACTCCAGAAAAATTGATGTATTTGGAAATTAAAACTAACTTTCAACTATTTTTTTAATTTTTTTAATAAAATCATTTATATTACTGTAAATAAATTTTTCATTTTCCCTTAATACATCATCCATTTTTTTGGTATCCAAATGATCCGTTTCTGCCTCTGGTATATAATCCTGTAGCTGAATGCCATTTCTTATCTTATTTCCAGTATCTTTATAGGCCTCCTTCCAGTTTTGTGTTTTATTGAACTCCAGTCTTGAATTATATGTTGCATATGTTGTATTTTTAATCATATTAATTGCTTTTTCTGAATCAAATTCAATACCATTAAAAAGTGCGGGCATGCCATTTAAAATAATTTTTAAATCTATTAAAAACGGGATGAATTCATCCTTAATTATTTGAAAATCCCTGTGATATCCTGGCGTTTTATTTATGGTGGTAGAATAAATCAATGATGCTAGAGAAATGGATCTGGAGACATAGCCCTGAAAAATTTCAAGAAAGTCTGGATTAACCTTATTCGGCATTAATGAGCTGCCCGTGACATATCCCGGTGGAAGCCTTATTATGCCCATCTCGTCACCTGAAAATATTATCAAATCCTGAAAAATTCTTGATATGTCTATAAGAAACTGATTTAATACAGATATTATATTTATGTATGTATCAATATACCTGGTTGATTCAAACAGCGGGTTCCTAATATTTTTTTTCATGCCAATGTATGATGCAACCTCACCAAAATCAACACCGGATACAGAACCAAATCCAGAACCATATCCCAGTGGTAATTCCAGAAGATCATTAAAAACATCATTAAGCCTGTAAAATGCTGATGTAAATATTTCTGATATATAATTAAGATATGTTGAATACCTTATGGGCATGGCCTGCCTAAAATGTGTGTATCCCGGTAAAACCCCATCCTGCCTTATATTATTTATTACCTTTACAGTTTCAAGAATGCTTTTCTGGAATGATAATAAAGTTTCCATTGCAAAAAAATTAAAATCTGTGTGCACCTGCTCATTTCTTGACATAAACATTCTAAGATTCCTGCCAGCCTCTCCAGCATTTTCAATTATATAATATTCCATATTGCCATGAACATCCTCCAGGGATTCATTTAGTTTTATGCCATCCTCATAGGCCTTTATGAGTGCAATGAATATTTTCTTTGCATCCTCTTTTTTTATTATTCCATGATTGTATAAATAAAAATTATACATTAATAGATGCAGTGCCTCATACCTTACCAGATAGGCATCTACATTTATGTCCTTTTTAACCATAAAATCATAGGCGCTGTTATCACCCTCTGATGCAGCGCTTCCTGACCATATCTTCATTCAATCACTTTTAGGGTTTTTTTCCTTGCAGCAGACCCAAGCACGGTATTATTTTTATAAATATCTATGAACCCCTTAGCAGAGTCCTGTTTAAATATGCTGTTGTCATAGCTGACTGTATCATAGTCGTATAGAGAATATTCACTATCGATGGTTTTTAATGATATATTGCCCTTATACAGGCCAAGCTTGATTTCTCCCTCTATGTATTTGTTAATGCTCTGCTCAAATGCATTAATATGCTCCATAACCGGATCATACCAGAGACCGTTATAAACATTGTTTGACCACTGAAAATCCATATAATTTTTAATGTCTGCCTCGTTTTTATTTAATATTAGCGATTCAAAAATTTTATGCGCTTTTAATATTAACACAGCAGCGGGGCACTCATATATCTCATGGCTTTTAATTCCTGTTACCCTGTTCTCTATATGATTTATAAAACCTATTCCATTCTCACCGGCAATTTTGTTTAACCTCTCAGTAATCTCCTTTAAACTATAATGTACACCGTTTATTGCACTCGGAATTCCATTTTTAAACTCAAGAGATAGCTCTGTTTCAATGTCTGGCGCATTTTTCGGCGGTGTTACCCACTCATAAACATCGTCCTCAACAGGATTGGTAAGTTTTTCAAGGTTTGAGCCCTCTATTGACCTACCCCAGAGATTCTCATCAACAGAATACTTGCCACCGTATGTAATATTTATGCCATGTGATTTTGCATATGCTATTTCATCGGGCCTGTTCATATTCCAGTCCCTAACCGGTGCAATTACATCAATATTATTATTTAAAGCTTTAATTGTCACCTCAAACCTTACCTGGTCATTACCCTTACCGGTTGACCCGTGTGCTATTGTACTGCAGCCATATTCCTCTGCATATTTAACGGCCTTCTCAGCCATTAGCGGCCTTGCAATTGCAGTTGAAAGCGGGTAATCGCCATAAAAGCCATCTGCATATATCTCTTTTTTAATGTATTTTTCAGCAAATTCATTTTTAACATCCTCGACTATAGCATCTGAAACACCAAGTGAAATTGCCTTTTCCTTTATCTCATCAAGGTTACTGTTTCCTATGTTCAATGTTAATGTCACAACCTCCTTTTTTAAATTTTCCTGTATCCATTTTGCCATGACAGATGTATCTAATCCTCCTGAATATAATAATAATACTTTCTCCATAGGAATAAAAATATTGTTTTTATATTTTATATTTTTTGTAAAAAATTATCAAATAACCATATTTGGTATTATAAAATATAAAATCATGTAAAAAATTATATTATTGAATTAAATTATATATTATGGTTGAAAAAAGATTAAGAAGGGGGAACGTTGAGAGTGCTGTTAGAAATTATCTTAAAAGGAATCCTGAAATATTAATATCAATGAGAATGGGCATTGTTAATGTCAGCAAGCTTGCAAGAAAGATATACAATGAAATGAATGGTTATAATATAATATCAATAAGATCTGCCCTAAATAAAATGTCCATGGAAAACACAGGCGACGATTTTACCTCTCATATTAATAAATTATTATCAGAAAGCAAAATAACGCTCCAGGATAAAATTATGGTAATTACCACAACCAGAAAGCTTGAAAATTTAAATTATTTATCTGCAACATATCTAACAGATTCAATAGTTTACATAATAGATGAAACTAAAAATAAATTATCAGAAATACCAAAAAATGCCATAATAGAAAAAGATGTAAGTTCAATACATATATTCTCCTCACCAGAGATAATTAAAACTCCTGGTTTTGTCATGAAAATAAACGAAAAATTATTTTCAGCAGAGATCAATATATTACAGTTAATTTCATGCTCAAATGAAACCATAGTAATAGTAAAAAGGTCAGACGGAATAAAGGCTTACGAGGCTTTAATATCTCAATAAAATAACAAAATATATGCAATAGAATTTTAGACCTGACGTTAAAAATGTGCCACCCCAAGGATAATTAATATTAAATCAATTTTCTACTCACATAAATATCGAAATTATACTTCATTTTATTATTAAATAAAAATAATAAAAATTTATTCTGGATTTACCTTAATTGCAAGTGTCGGGCAAACGCTTTCACATGCCATGCAAAATATGCACTCGCTTTCCCTTACAGGGTCACATTTATCTGTTCTGTATTTATCCCATAACTCCTTATCATCCTTTGAGATGGGCTTATCGTTTCCTGTACCTGACTGGCCCGGATTTAATTCCCATTCAAACAGGGATACAGGACAAACATCCATGCAAGCGCCATCTGCTATACATGCCTCCCAATCAACACCCACAATGCTGCCATGGATACCAAACTTTGTTGGGTATGGCTTTCCATCAGCATCCATCCTCTGTATGCCCTCAGCCCTAACCTTATGTCCTTTGTGCTCTCCTGTTACAGGGTAATTCTGTTCATCGTTTATATAGTTTTGATCTATAGGCTTTGGCTTATAATCCAGGGTTTCTAACTTAACCACTCATTATCACCTAATTCGATAATACATATATTACTTAAAATATTTTTCCTTTTAACAAATTAATATACAATTACATGCAGATTAAAAATTTAAATATAGTAAAAATATAAAAATCTTTATTTAATAATGTAATATCTAATCATGCAGGGTAAAATTTTAGATAGAAAAGCCCAGGGCGAGTTTGTTACAAACTTTTTAAGGCAAATAAAGTTTAAAAGGGAAGATTTTAAAACCGTAAACCCTCTAGGTGGTTTCACATCTATTATTGATCTCGGCAATTTTTACCTATCATTTAATAATGACGGTGTTGGTACCAAAACTATTATAGCTGAGGAAAGTGGTAAGTTTAATACACTTGGCATTGACTGTGTGGCAATGAACGTTAACGATGCAATTACAACCGGAGCTGAACCAATAGCCATGCTAGATTATATCTCCTTAAAGGATATAGATAATGAGGTTGCAAAACAGCTCGGTGTAGGTTTTAATGTTGGGGCTCAGATTGCAAATATTAACATTGTTGGCGGAGAAACAGCAATAGTGCCAGATCTTATTAATCATATAGATATTTCTGGCACATCCATAGGAATACTTCAAAAAAGTCAGATGGTTACGGGGGAAAGAATCTCAGACGGCGATATAATAATGGGATTAAAGAGCAGTGGCCTTCATTCAAACGGGTTCACCACTGTGAGAAATATTATCAAAAGCTCTGGACTCAAATACGATGAAAATTTTCCGGGAGAGAATAAAACAGTGGCAGATGTATTACTTGAACCGACAAGGATATACGTCAGGGAAATTTTAGATGCATTGAACATAGTTAACATAAAGGGCATGGCAAATATAACTGGTGGGGGAATAAAAAATATAACCAGAATGAAGGACATGAAATATGTTATAGATAACCCCATAGAACCACAAAACGTTTTTATAAAATTAATGGAAATTGGAAATCTTACCTATGGGCAAATGTATGAAATATTTAATATGGGCATAGGCTATGTCGTAATAATAGATGAGGAAAGTAAACGCGACTTTATGAGCATAATGAAGAACCGTGTTGAAGTTCAGGAAATAGGTCATGTTGAGAACGGTTCAGGAATATCAATACCAAAATATTCTATTGAATTTCACGGTTATTATTAATTTTTTTAGCGTTATTAAATACAATTAGCTTAAATTTTGTTATATATTATGGTTTATTATGAAGGTAGCGTGTGTTGTAGATGAGGATAATATGTTGAGCCCACTGGAATATGGCAGTTCCATATTTTTAATAGATGACGAAACAAAAAAGATTGAGGAATATGAAAATCCTGGTTATGGCAGAACCCATGGTGGCAGGGAAATAGCAATGGCCGGAATACTGTCATTAAATCCTGATGCCTTTATTGTGACAGAAAATTCTCTATGCCCTGGGTCATATCAGATGTCATTTGGAAAGGTAAAGTATATAGTAACCGAGGAACAGCCGATATCAGATGTGATAAAAAATTTAAAATCCCTTGAGGAAAAGGCAGTTACGGAGCTTGAGCCAATCCTATACAGGGAGCATTAATTTTTATATTTTTTTAAAATATTTATTTTTATGAACCCTGAAGAAATTCTTGATGATGAAATTTCATCTGCCACAGTTATCGCAGGCAACATAATAAAATGGTTTATTGAATATAAAGGCAATGATTATGATTTATATCTGAATAAATTCCGGGAAAACTATTATGGTATGGGTATAATAGAGTACACATGCAATTATTTATCAGGCTATAATGGAAAAATTTCAAAAATAGAGTATGCAGGTAAATTGTATGATTTAATTAAAAAGGATACAGATTCCTCTGTAAGGTTTTCAGCCCAAATTTTTAACAGAAAAGTTTCAGTTGCAACAATTAGCTACAGCTCCATGGTTAGAGATGCCATTATTAATAACATGGATAAAATTAAACAGGTATATATTATGGAAAGCGGTCCAGCTTTTGAGGGTATATCACTTTATGACAATTTAAGCAGCCATGGAATTAAAACCATCATAACCACAGATTATTCATATTACGAGATCGGCAAATCAGCAGACATTCTATTACTGGGTTCAGACCTTGTGACTGTTAATGGGGATCTTGTACATAAAAATGGAACCTTTCCACTTGCACTTACAATGAATTATTTTAATAAACCTGTATATTCTTTAACCACCTCAGAAAAAATAAGCAATAATTTTAACGAAGTTGATTTTCATCGGATTAAAAATCATACAAAAATAAAGGGGTTTATCAATAGGTTTTTTGATTATACATACGGCACTTTAATTACTGGATATATATATGAATATGGCTTTATAAGGCCAAATGAAATAATGAATAAATTATATAAATAATTATATATTTATATTTTATTTATTAATTTATGCCAATTTTTTAAGGTAAAGTCAGAAAAAAGTCGTTTTTAGCCCTATTGTTTTTTATATGGTTAAATAACAGCGCCCAGGCCCCATAAATTTCACCTACTTTTTTATCAAAATATTTATATCGTTGAAAGTAATACGATGTATACCAATAAAACATGCACCTATTAATGTAATATTAATAGGGAAGGGCGAGGTTATTTTATAACCAATGATACCGGATAATACAAGCAAGATAGATTGTGTATCAAAACTGCTTGGGGGATGGTTTGGTTTGAGTACCGATGAAGGACGTGCCAAGCTGCGATAAGCCTTGGGGAGGCGCATGGAGCCATAGATCCAAGGATCTCCGAATGGGACTTCCTGTATTTTCACTCCGAAAGGAGGGGGAACCCCGGGAATTGAAACATCTTAGTACCGGGAGGAAAAGAAATCAATCGAGATACCGTGAGTAAAGGCGATCGAAAGCGGTAAAGGGCAAACCGAATCTTCTCTGAAAAGAGAAAGAGATGTGGAGTATGGACCTTTCCCAATGCCTACTCTAAGAATTTTAAAAAGCTGGAAAGCTTTGCCATAGAGGGTGATAGCCCCGTGAAAGTAATTAGAGAAGCTATGAGGAAAGGTATCCTGAGTACCATGCGTCGTTATTCGCGTGGGAATGCGGGTGGCATAAACATCCAACCCTAAATATAACTCAAGTCCGATAGCAAAGAAGTACCGTGAGGGAAAACTGAAAAGCAACCCGGAAGGGCTGTGAAAAGAGCCTGAAACCAAGCAGTGAAAACTTTATAGGGCATAAAAGGAATGATCTCGAAAGAGTGACCAGTGTTCTATAGTCCGTGTTGAAGAACGGGCCAGGGAGTTGCGATGGCTGGCAAGGTTAATTCTAAAAGAAGAAACCGTAGCGAAAGCGATTACTCGCACCGTAAGGGAGGAGTAGCGTAACAAATGCGTTTAGTCAGCTGTGGCAGACCCGAAGCCGCTCGATCTATACCTGAGCAGGTTGAAGCTTAGCGAAAGCTAGGTGGAGGACCGAACCAGTTCTGATGTGCAAATCGTTTGGATGACTTGGGTATAGGGGTTAAAGGCTAATCTAGAGTGGCAATAGCGGGTTCCCCCCAATACTACCCGCAGGTAGACCTCAGCGGAGATATCTTGTGAGGTAGAGCGACCGATTGGGTGGTTAGCAACCGAAAGGTTGCGCCACCTTGTCAAACTCCGAACTTGCAAGAATCGTAGATGCTGGGTGCTAGTGCATAGGGATAAGCTTTATGCACGTGACGGAAACAACCGAGACTAATGTTAAGGTCTCTAAAATTGACTAAGTGCGATTTAAAGAGGTTTATGACCCAAGACAGTGGGGAGGTTAGCTTAGAAGCAGCTATCCTTTAAAGAGTGCGTAACAGCTCACTCACCGAGGTTATATGCCTCCAAGATGGACGAGGCTAAAGTCAATTACCGATACATTAGACCACCGAAAGGTGATGTGGTAGGGGGGCGTGCTGTATGGATAGAAGTATCTTCGAGAGGAGGTATGGACCGTACAGTATCGTGGATCCTGGTAAAAGTAGCAGAATAGAGTGGTGAAAATCCACTCCGCCGAAAGGGCAAAGGTTCCTTGGCAATGTTCGTCAGCCGAGGGTTAGCCGATCCTAAGGTCACCCCTAACAGGAAGTGATCGAAAGGGAAACTGGTTAATATTCCAGTGCCTCAGGTGTTTTGCCATATATGTTAGCTTTGGGATAGCAGAAGTGTGCCTGTCTACACATTGGCATTAATAAGCGGATGGAGAGTTGTAATGACGAGAAGTCCGTGAAAAAATGTCGGTTCCCTTATGGGAATTTCTGCAAGTCCCGGAGTCCATGAAAAACTTATATGGGTCAAGCCTGAGTTCGTACCAAGAACCGACACAGGTGCCCCTAGATGAGAAGTCTAAGGCGTTTGGGAATAATGGATGTGAGGGAACTCGGCCAAATAGTCCCGTATCTTAGGTAGAAGGGATGCCTATCCAGAAAGAGGATAGGTCGCAGTGGCAAGGGGACCCCGACTGTTTACCAAAAACACAGACCACTGCTAGTTCGTAAGGATGTGTATAGTGGTCGAAACCTGCCCAGTGTTGGTACCTGAAAGCTCCGTTCAAGGAGAAGAAGGGCCAATAAACGGCGGGGGTAACTATGACCCTCTCAAGGTAGCGTAATACCTAGCCGCTTAATTGGCGGCTCGCATGAAGGTTCAACGAGAGTCCCACTGTCCCCACATTCAGCCCCGTGAAATTAATGTACTGGTGCACAATCCAGTCTCTCCCACATGAAAGCGAAGTCCCCGTGGAGCTTTACTGCAGCCTGTGGCTGTGACGCGACTCTCAATGCGTAGGGTAGGAAGGAGTCTTAGAAGTTTCGGTTGTGGCCGGAATGGAGACGACGATGAAACACTTCCCTTTGAAAGTTGCGTCACTAACCTTAAAAAAGGGACAACTATTGGTAGGCAGTTTGGGTGGGGCGCCACGCCTCTAACAAGATAACAGAGGCCTCCAAAGATTAGCTCAGGAGGGTCAGAAATCCTCCGTAGAGTATAAAGGCAAAAGCTAGTTTGACTGTGTTCCAGCCAATAGGGAACGCAGATGCGAAAGCAGGGCTTAGCGAACCACCTTGTCCCCTCTTTATGAGGGCAGGTGATAAGAGAGAAGTTACCCCAGGGATAACTGAGTTGTCCTCGGCAAGAGTACACATCGACCCGAGGGTTTGCTACTTCGATGTCGTCTGTTCCTATCCTGGTGCTGCATAAGACACCAAGGGTGGGGCTGTTCGCCCATTAAAAGGGATCCTGAGATGGGTTCACTACGTC
>NZ_JAVYSZ010000009.1:0-62017 GCF_038728925.1 Acidiplasma sp. | reverse complement strand
TTTCAGGCAATAATACTCATCAGGTATATAGTTAAATAATAACCTAAATAGGATTGAAAGAACACAGAGCCGGGGGCAATTGCAGGATTTTTATATTAGTTAAATAATAACCTAAATAGGATTGAAAGAGCATATGGTTCATTGTTTTGCCTCCATGGGTATTTTGTTGTTAAATAATAACCTAAATAGGATTGAAAGTATTAAAAGGTGGTAAGTAATGGAATATCTAACTTTTTGTTAAATAATAACCTAAATAGGATTGAAAGAATAATATATCATTCATACGTTAGGAATTTAAAAGAGGTTAAATAATAACCTAAATAGGATTGAAAGAATTCCAGAAAAAGATATCGAAGAAGAAATTTAATAATGTTAAATAATAACCTAAATAGGATTGAAAGATTAAAATTCCATGGGCACAGCTGCCAAGCCAGAATGTTAAATAATAACCTAAATAGGATTGAAAGTTTACATACGTTTAAGAGTTGGTGGTTCTTATACCGTTAAATAATAACCTAAATAGGATTGAAAGTTAGGATGTTTTTTATGTTCATTGATTATTCTTCTATTGTTAAATAATAACCTAAATAGGATTGAAAGATTCAAGCCCACCCGCAAGTGCTACAATAAATAGATTGTTAAATAATAACCTAAATAGGATTGAAAGACATTCCCCTGCAATCCCTTGCTTGATGCTATGGAAGTTAAATAATAACCTAAATAGGATTGAAAGAATCCTGATGAGGAATTCCTCGGTTGGAGGACGATAGTTAAATAATAACCTAAATAGGATTGAAAGACATTAGAATCAGAGCTCACAGTATATGAATATGTAAGTTAAATAATAACCTAAATAGGATTGAAAGGAATGTGGGACTGAAATTGTGGATATAACGATTCCACTGTTAAATAATAACCTAAATAGGATTGAAAGAAAAATACAGGATCTCGACGAGGATATAATTTTTTAGTTAAATAGGAACCTTAATAGGATTGAAAGGATGATCGTGAAATGAAATATGAAGATGTATCACCTGTTAAATAAGAACCTTAATAGGATTAAAATCTTATACCATTGTACGGCCTGGATAAGTACTCATTTTAATTATAAATAGTTTAAACTTAAACATATCCAAAGAACGACAGATAAAAAAGAACGACAGATAAAAAATGACTTACATAAAATAGGTAGTGTGAACGCTTAAAAACATATTGACTATTGAAGAGAAGATAAATATAGTATTATGTTCAAATTTTCCAGAATTTTAATTTTACATTATCAAGGGCTAACTAAAATTACTATAATTATCAAATATAAATTATATTTTTAAATAAATAATTCCATTCGAATTCAATCAAAAAATATTTATTATGTTATATATTATAACTTTATGAACTGCATTGAATTCAATTCAGTAACAAAAAAATATAGAGATAAATATGCCCTAAATAATGTTTCATTTTCACTTGAATGCAATAAAAGCTATTCATTAATAGGTCCAAACGGTGCAGGAAAAAGTACAATATTAAAAATAATTGCCGGCCTTATAAGCCCTGATGCAGGAAATGTATCAATAAAGGGCAATAAACCAGGATCCGATGAGGCAAAAAAAATTACAGGATATCTTGCCGAGGAGGCATTACCGTATATTAATTTAACAGTTAAGGAAAATTTGCTTTACATAGGGTCTTTAAGGAAAGTTAATGATTTAGAAAAAAGAATTTCATTTTTAATAGACCTATTCGGCCTTGATTCTTATTTAAATTCCATGGTGTCAAATCTATCAAGGGGAACAAAGCAGAGACTCTCCCTGGCATTGTCAATAATACATAATCCTGAAATTGTTCTTCTTGATGAGCCATTCAATTACATAGATATACCAACACAGGAAAAGATTATAAAATATTTTAAAACAATGAATTCAACATTTTTAATTTCAACCCATGTGATGTCAATAGCAGAAAATTTTACGGAAAATATCATAATGATAAATAATGGTAATATAATATTCAATGGAAAATTATCGGAAATCGAGGAAATGAAATCAGGTAATGAGACAGTAGAAAGTTTGATAGCAAGGATGATGTCATGAAATATACATTGACAAAATTATTTTTAAAAACAAAAATTCCTTTGGGCTACTATATCCTGATATTAATTGTAACATTAATGATCATTCCAGCCTTATTTACATTTTATTCAGCCAATATTAATATCCATCAGGAAAAAATTGCAACACTTTTAATCTCCATAATTGCCATTATAATTGTTATGTTCTCAAATTTGTATACAAATAAATCCGACCGTGATTTTTTACTGGATATGCCATTAAAAAAAAGGGATATTTTAAAGGCATATTATGCATATAATTTTATATTAATGTATGTTCCCATCATATTACTTATGCTATTCTCAACACTTTCAATTAATTCTGGTTTAATATTTTTCTTAATATCATATAATATATTATTATTTTTTACATGCATTAATATGAGTATTATTTATAAATACATTTTAAGGCATGGATATTTTATTCCACCATTATTTTTTATTTTTCTGATACTTCCGGAGTTTATTAATTTCAAATACAGCATAACATCAATATTTTACGGCCATATAATAAACGGTATACTAATCCTGATAAGTCTATATATTTTAACATTATTTTATATAATAAAAAATGGTAATAAATTTAATTTGTATTACAGGGAAGACAAAATTAAAAATAATATAAAGCCTATGAATATTTCAGGATCGCCATCAAGGGCCCTTTACATGAAAAATGGTTTTTATATAAATACATTATATGCATATAGAACATTTTCAAATGTAAAAATACACTATATTAGAACAGAAATATACAAACCTGTTTTAATATTTTCATTTATAGGCATTATTTATTTTATATTAAACATTAAATTATACAATACATTTTTAATTTTGCTTATTGACCTTTATATACCATTTTTACCGGGACTTGTGTATTCCATGCTTATATCCCAGTGGCCGGTATTGCTTGAAAGGCCCTGGCTTTCATTTACATCGATGAATGCATATAAATATATCAAAAATTTAATTATATCCATAATATTGTCAGTTTTTATTGCAACATCTTCAATGATTTTATTTTCAGGACTGCTGCTTATTTTTCATTTTAATATATTATATATAATGATATTCTTATATCTGCTGGTAATGCCATCCATAACAGCTGCAATAATCATATATTCATACATGCTTATCGCACCTATTCAGATAACAGATTATGATAATATACGCAATTTTGCCAGCAGCGGACAGAATATGGAAAGGTTAATCCCCTTTTTTATTCTTTATATTTCCTTTACAATAACATTTTTGCTTTCAATATTTTTAAAAAATATAATTTACATATCATTATTTTACCTAATAATTATAATAATAACATTTTCAATCCTCAATTCAAAAAGGATAATAAATTATATGGCAAATAAATTAATAAATGCAGATTTAATATAAATAACCAAATTTTAAGGTTATATAAAATTGATAAATTCCATGTTATTTTCTATTTCCTCTATATTTTTACTTGAAAATAAATGAAATCATATGTGAAAATAAGTACAGCATATAAATAGAATTTAAATTATATTTTTAGCAACAAAATTTTATTTATATGATTTGGTTATATATTTATTTATGTTTGGAAATATGAAGGATGATGATTATTATAATTTATCATTAAAAGCTTAGATTTATATGAATATGAAAAATCTCTTGAGTATATAAATAGGGCAATAAATTTGAAACCGCTTAATTTAAAGTACAGGCTTCATAAAACAGATATATTAATTAAATTATATGATTATAAAAATGCGCTTAAAGAGCTCAAATTTATGGAAACCATTGATGTGGATAATCCTGAAATATATGCATATGAAAGTATGTGCTATTATTCAATTAATGATTATAATAATAGTTTAAAATTTGCAAATAATAATTTAAAAATTATTGCGCATAATTCAATTTTTAGAAAAATATTTTCAGAGGATAATAATGGTTATTTGAAATAAGTCCGGATTTCACTGAAAACGAATTAAAAGAACACGGTGCAAACTTTATTCCAGTTGAAAAACCTTATAATATTGATAACAACATAATTGTATCCAGTGAGATACCAAGAAACTTGGGTCCAACCCATAATGGCCACACGTTTGATGAAAACGGTGGGGAAGATTTAATAAAGGATGATATGGCACTTTATTTACAAAGAAAGAACGGACTTGCTATGATAACTGGATGCGGCCATTCAGGCATAGAAAACATAATGGAATACGGCATTGAAATAACAGGAAAAATAAAATACATGCAATAATGGGTGGCCTTCATTTTCTTGGCATTGATGATGAAAGAATATGTAAGAACATAAATAAACTTGTATGATAAATTACTAAATTTAGTTCAAACAATTAACCATCTAACATTATTCGGGTTTAAATGTTACTATTAACATAAAATATCCAAATATACTATAAACTTTAAACTCTAATGTTTCATCAAGTAAGGAAATTCATAATTTTAAATTAAAAATAATTTATAAAATATTTAGTTTGTTCTCCTTAATTTTATTGATTAATCTTTTATCCGATGTAATTAGTGGTATTGATAATGTTATAGCCAAAAAAACATAAGATGAATCATAAACTGTAATACCCATCTTAATTGATAAGGAAAAAGCACCCTTAACAATTTCATTAAAGCTGTGTATTTTCATTAAATTTAAAAATGAATAAGCTTTATTCATAATGGTCTCGCCGTCATCAATGGTTATATTATTTCTCTGTATCCTCTTCCATACAGTATTGAAAGAT
This sequence comes from Acidiplasma sp., assembly GCF_038728925.1. Lineage (NCBI taxonomy): Archaea > Methanobacteriati > Thermoplasmatota > Thermoplasmata > Thermoplasmatales > Ferroplasmaceae > Acidiplasma > Acidiplasma sp. The sequence goes on along the minus strand of NZ_JAVYSZ010000009.1, from coordinate 57,166 downwards.
TCATAATAAGTAAGATCTAATATATGAAAATAATCAAAATTGGATATTTTATTTTCTATATTTTCTGTTGTGCTATCTTCCATTAAAAGCGACATTATGGCTGACGTATCAAGAACTGCCTCTTTTTTATCTATCACGGTCATCCCTAATTAATTTGTATGAATCATCAAAAATACCATATTTTGCCTTCATTTTATTCCTGTTGTTATTTATATCATTTAATTCTTCCTTTATTTGTTCCCTTTTAACCAATAATTCAAGATAGTTTCTAACCTCATTGTTATAATTTATATTATATTCTTTTAATTCTTTTTTTAATTCTTCAGGTATTCTTATAGAAATAATATCCATATTTATTATATATTATAAGATTATATAAAGTTTTCATTCCAGTTTATAATAATGTTTACATATTTGTATAACCAAGACAGACTATAATAAACTAATAAGCTCTGGTTTAAACAATTAACTATTAACACTCAAATTATATAATGCAATGAACATAAAAATATCCAAATATACTATAAACTTTAAATTCTAATTTTTCATCAAGCAGGAAAATTAAAAATTTTAAATTAAAAAAATAATCTATAAAATATTTGGGCTGTTTTCCCCAATTTTATTGATTAATCTTCTATTTAATGTAATTAATGGTATTAATAGTTTTATAGCCACAAAACATGGGATGGATTATAAATTGTAATATGTATCTGAACTGATAATGAAAGGGCAGCATTAATGCTTTCATTAAAGTTATGTATTTTTATTAAATTTAAAAATGAACAGGTTTTATTTATAATGATCATAAAGTCATCATTACCCATATTATCTCCATGTATCATCTTCCATAAAGTTTTGAAAGATTCCTGGTAGGTAGGATTTAATATATTAAAATGCTTAAATAATGTTTAATAAACCTGAATAATATATTAATCATAAAATTATATAAAATTTATAAATTCCATATTATTTTTGATTTCAATCATTTTTTTCCATGACAATATATAAAAATCATATAATATAAGCAAGACAGAATATAAATAAAATGCAAAATAAATCAAATCACTTGATGTGAAAATAATTAGGAATGGAAATATAAATGGTATGGAAACTATTATCATGGGTGTTAATGTCTTCCTAAAATTGTTCATGACCAGTGAACTGCTTGGATATGAGGATAAATCAAGGGCCTGAAAGGGACAGGATATGCCAGAAATATATATTCCTGCAAGCATCATGGATGCGGGAATGGTTAAAGAATATATTAATAACATTAGGTTAAAATTATCAGGGTGAAATGAATAAACAAGGCCCATTGATAAAATAAGGGGGGACATCATCATGGGTATTGCCAGGGATCTTGATATCATGTAATGCCTTATGTATCTGCATGGATTCATGACTGAAAATGCCAGCCATGCCCTTTCAGATGCCCACGGGGTGGCAATTCTGAATATTAGTGGATAGAATGTAAGCTCCCATGTATAAAGAAACAGGTCAAACCTTGGAATGCCTGTAAAATCGAAAATATAATTTAGCATAAAATATCCTGTGCCCAAACCTGCATATATTATTAACCAGAAATATATGTTTCTCGAAAAATGGTAACGTTTTTTGGATATGCCAAAAATGTATACTGTGTTTGAATATATTGTGTTTAGCTTATATATCACATTTAATGGTTTTCCTTTTAAATTTCTTGATTTATATGTTTTTTCCGATGGTTTTTCAAACGTCAGGAAATCAAGTTTATAAGACCGTGAAAATATGTAATAGAAGATTATAATAAAGATAATTATTGATGATACACTTCCATATATAATATTTCCAAAAAATACTGAATTCATATTAAATTTATAATTATATATTAATGGGCTGAATAAATATATAATGAATAATATTAATGGATACTTTTTATGAATCATGTATGAAGAAATATATGATAAACCAATGGATATTAGATATAACAATAATGCATCAAAAATTCCTATAATTATTTTATATGAATTAAGTGCAAGGCCTATTAAATATAAAAATATTATAAATATAATTGAATATTTTATAGATGAGAAGAAGAAATATGACTTAAACAGATCTTTCTTTTTCAATGGAATATTTAGGAGAAAATCATTATCTGACTGTATAATTATATTGCCGGACAAAAATAATGGGATTATTATAAAGGTTGATATGAGTACAATTACGAGATACTCCAGTATATAAGGCCTTTGAAAATTATATCTGAAATATAAAATATTCACAAAAAATGAAAATATTAAAAGAATCAAATAAAATATGTATCTTGGCGATTTCATTCTTGTTTTAATTATGAAATTTGTAAGGTTTGAAAGCACACAAATATAACATAAAATAAGATAAAAATTTTTTGGCGGAATACACAATTTTTTTTAAATTTATCATAAATTTAACCATTTCAATAAAATTATTACATTTGAAATGGTTTGTATATAAATATTATAATAATAGAAAATAGGATTAAAAGGTTGGGTTTAAAAAAAATATTTTTTATGTCCTTTTGATAATTTTCATCCTACTGTATATTCTCGTGATAGAGCATTTTTCTTCCAAGGTATGAATATATTAAGCCTATTATAAGCCACACCACAAATGTTATGCTCGCAATTATAACCACAGAGTTAATGCTTATAAAGCTTCCATAGAATACAAAGGCAAGAATAACTATGGATATTGCCGGAAGGATCACATCAGCGGCGATATTCAATTTAAGTTTTAACTTATATACAATTCCAGGAAGGGACGCATTTGCAATCATATGAACTGCAAGGGCACCAAGTGTTGAGGCTATTCCGGTGAATAAAAATGCGTTAAAACCGCCAAGGGTGACCACACTCACAGTACCTATTATAAAGGCTATGACAACCATTAATCCAGCCGCCCTGTGTGGTGTTCTTCTTTCTGAGTGCACGCTGGAAAGTATCCCTGGAAGAACATTATCCCTGCTCATTGAGAATACGACCCTTGACAGTGAGTTTGTGAAAACCACAGAATCGGTAAATAAACTGTTTATAAAAAAGGCTGTGATTACTATTGCACCTATTAATCCTATATAGTCCTTTGTAAGTATTATTCCGGGAACGAGTTCAGTAGAATAGCTTAACATTTTTGTTGGACCCCAGCCCACTGTAAATGCATATGATGCAAGTATAAAGAACAGTCCAAGGACAACAGCAGAGGCAAGGACACCACGGCCTATGACCTTTTTTGCATTTTTTGCCTCCTCACCCAGCGGGGTGGCAGTTCCAAAACCTGTAAATGCAGTGTACATAAATAAAACTCCAAGCATAACACCTGTAAAGCCATGGGATGCATATACTGGTGTAAAAACAGAAAATGTATTTACGGTTGGCTTTGATATTATTATTATAATGCTTATTGCTGAAACAACAGCAACCTCAAGGCTGGCCATAACCATTGCATATCTGACAGAATTTTTTACACCTGAGAATGAAACGAAGTAACCAAATGCCAGCACAATTATTAGCAAAATCACCCACGAATATGACGGTATGGTTATTCCAAATACCGATGAAAGCAATGCTGGAAGGAATATGGCTATACTCAAACCTATGAATGCCAGGGACATGACCTGATATAATATGTACATCCATCCGGTATATATGCCCGCAAAATTTCCTAGCCCCTCCCTGGAATATGCATAGTATCCGCCAGCGCCGGCCACATGTCTGGAAATTCTGTTTATAATCACGGCATTAATAAATACAATTACAAATGCGACCACAGCTGATAATGGCAGTGATCCAAGGGCAAATGCGGCAGAGCCCGTCAGGGTTGCAACTGCCGCACCAGCGGGGGCAGATCCAGCCACTCCCTGAAAAATAACATCATATACATTTAATGTATCTCTTTTCAATGTTTTTACTGATCCTTGCATGATATCTCACCCCATAAATAAATCTGGATTTATGGTTCTTGCAGGGAATATTTATGCACATTTATGTCCGCCTATAATATTTTATTAAGGTCAGTTTTATTGAATTTTTTATGGTTATATATTTTTTATATTGATTTTTAATTGAATGTAAGTTTGATTTACTTAAATGTTTATTGTGATAGACTATAACATGCATTGTTCCCTGTTCCATATATAGCCTATTCTGTATGCATTTATTGTATTTCTATGTATTTATTTTATTAAAATAAAAATTTTTGAAATGTAACTAAATAAAATATACAAAATTTATTATTTATCGTTTTAATTTCCCGAAAATTAGGGATTTATACCATATTTGAAAGGGGTTCCACGGATAAATTATTAGATGTGATATGCAGGTATCCATGCAGTTCGGTTACTTCGGCCATTACATATTTTAAATTTTTATCAGTTTTCACCATCAATAATTTTTACATTTAAATTTTGAATTTATATTCAGACTGTTCATAAATTTACTATTTTTCTTACATATTCATGGTTCTCAATAAAATATTTTCGTATCTCTAAAGCTATTTTAAAGCCATTTAGATTAATATTCCAGAATAATATTCTTAAATATTCTTATTCTGTATGCATATATATGATTTCAAGGGCCAATCCTTAGGTTACCGGGATAATAAATTTATCTTCTTTATTGTTGAAAAAATTTTTCAAATTTTACATTATAAATTAAATCTTTTTTTGACCACATTTATAACATCATATATATTTACTATGGAAAAATCCTTATGATCTGCATCCTTTTTTGCACCATGGGTTACAAGAACCGCAGTCATACCAAGCCTTTTTGCAGGTATGAGATCATTATCGATATCACCAACTGCGACAGCATTATTGGCACTAACATTCATTATTTCCAGCGCCTTTAAATATGGTTCCACATCAGGTTTTCCATTTTTTACATCGTCCATTGTTACTATCGCATCAACATTAATTTTTAGCCTGCTGACCATGGCCCTTCTTGACGATGTTACTATGGCAATCTTAAATCCCATGTTTTTTAATTCTTTAAATGTTTTATCAACATCGGGAAAGAATTTTACGTAATTAATGTAATTTCCAAAATATTCCTCCTCACTTTTTTCTATATTTGGGTCCCTGCCATTAACTGCCTTGATGAGCATTGTGCCCGGATATCCAATTAATAATCTAATAATTTCTGGGTCGGTATCAATTCCATAATCATGAAGTGCCTGCTTCCATGCCTTAATTCTGTATTCCACCGAATCCCATATCGTGCCATCGAGATCAAAAATAATACCATATGTTGGAATTCCCATTATTTGGTATTGAATGTATGTTATTAATTTTAATTGTTAAACAATCTTAATTTAATCAGATAAAATTCCATGAAATTATTTGATTATACAATATTATAAATATGCCTGTTTCAAATTTTCTCGCTTTTTGAAAAATTTTGTCAAATAATACTATTAATACATTAGATATATTTATTAATACCAACTTCATTATTTTTTATGGAACCGAAAAAAATTTTTGATCTGTCTGTGGAAATTAAAACAAATATGCCGTGCTGGCCAACAAATCCACTTGTAAGGGTGGATCCAATAGGTCTCCTTGCCAGGGATGGTTATACCGTTGAGAAATACGAATCTGTCACGCATACCGGTACACATATTGATGCGCCCTACCATATGATAGACAATGGAACCACGGTGGATAGGATCCCTCTAACACAGCTTGCAGGTCCTGGATACTGCATCAGACCTCAATACGATGGAGATGAAATTCATGCAGATGCACTTAAAAAGATCTGGAAAAGGGAATATGATGGAAAAATTATACTGGTAAACACTGGATGGGATAAAAAAAGGGGTTACACAAAGGAATTCCAGTATGAATTTCCGGGATTTTCATACGATGCTGTTGATTTTCTTCTGGAACATAAACCAAAGGTTCTTGGTATAGATACTCTTGGAATAGACCCATATTCACATGCTGATTTTGGTGTTCATAAGGCACTGCTTGCAAAAAATATGGCGTTTATTGAGGATTTAACAAATCTTGATCTCCTTGAGGAGGGTAAGGAATACTTTGTTGTTGCTTTACCGTTAAAACTTTATGGGGCAAGCGGTTCAATGGCAAGGGTAATTGCCATGGAATTTTAATATTATTTTAAATAATCTTTATAAATTATATTTAATATATTTAAATAGTATGTCAATATCTTAAATCCATGGTCAGCGTTAAAAAAGATTCAGAAAAAAAGGTTTATGGAACATACAGCAACCGGTATTTTGATTCGCCGGTGCCGGAAAATAAATTTCCAGAAAATGGAATGCCTTCCCAGGCAGCATATGAAATGATTCATCAGGAACTAAACCTTGATGGAATACCGGAGCTCAACCTTGCCACATTTGTTACAACCTATATGGAACCGGAAGCGGATAAACTTTACATGGAAAATGCCCACAAGAATTTTATTGATTCCTTTGAATACCCGCAGATAAAAAAGGAGGAAAATAGAATAGTTAACATACTTGCCAGGCTCTATAATGCACCGGAGGAAGAGGAATTTACAGGGACATCAACAATAGGATCATCAGAGGCCATAATGCTGGCACTTCTGGCGCATAAATGGAACTGGAAGCAAAGAATGAAATCAAGAAATAAGGATTATTCAAGGCCCAATATTGTGTTTGGTGCCGATACACATGTTGTATGGGACAAATTTGCAAAATACTTTGACGTTGAACCAAGGGTAATCCCTGTTGATAAAGAAACCATGGTATCAGACCCTGCAGAATTAATTAAAAATATTGATGAAAATACCATGGCTGTTGGTGCTGTACTTGGCACAACATTTACCGGTGCATTTGACAATGTTTTTTTATTAAATAAAATGCTTAACGAGTATGAGGAAAAAACAGGAAATTTTATACCATTGCATGTTGATGCTGCCAGCGCAGGATTTATAACACCCTTTATTGAGCCCGATCTTCTATGGGATTTCAGGTTAAACCATGTGGCATCAATAAACGTTTCAGGACATAAATTTGGACTTGTATATCCGGGACTTGGCTGGCTTATTTTCAGGGATAAAAAGTATCTCCCAGAAGACCTTATATTTTATGTTAATTATCTGGGAAATGAGATGCCAACCTACACCTTAAATTTCTCCAGGAGTGCATCAAACATTGCCGCACAGTATTATAATATATTAAGAATGGGAAGATCAGGATACAAAAAAATTGCAGAAAATATGATGGGAAATGCACGATATCTGGCAAATGAGATTAAAAAAATGGATAACTTTGAACTTGTAAGCTCTGCAGAGCATATACCGGTAATAACCTTCAAACAGAAACATGAGGATTCTTTTAATCTTTTTGACCTTTCATCGGAGCTAAGGAAATTCGGATGGATAATACCTGCATATTCACTTCCGGAAAACGCCAGTGACACTGTTTTGATGAGAATAGTTGTTAGGGAAAGTTTTTCAAGGGATATGGCCGACTTATTAATAAACCACATCAGGCAGGCAGTAAATAATATTGGTAAAAGGCAAAAATTTGAAATTAGATCCCCAAGAAAGGGGCATGCTGTTACGTAAAAATATTATAATAATATATTAAAATATATTAAATAAATAATACCGTCATGGTGTCATCCAATGAGAATACTTGAAATTGCATACAAACCCCCAGAACTTGGAGGCGGAGTTGAGAGATTTGTAAATGGGCTTTCCAGATATTTAATTTTAAATGGTAATGATGTACATATAATGATTTCCGGGGCGGAAAATAAGATATATATAAAGAATAATATTAAATTCATTCAGATTAAGGTTAAATTTCCTTATTTTAAAAAACTCATTTATAATATAAAACTTTATTTTTATGTTAAAAAAAATAGGAATAAATATGATATTGCTCATATTAACGGTGACAATGGATGCTTTGCCTCCAGAATTGGTGGTTTAAATAAAATTATGACCCTGCACGGTACATCATTATTTTCTGCGGGTGTAAAGCAAAATTTTACCAAAATATCCATAATTAGGTGGGGTTTAATGCACCCTAATTTATTTTTTTCATATCTAATGGAGAGGTATTCAGTCAGGCATTGCAGCACTATTATAACAGTATCCGCAGGCCTTTTGGACACCTTAAAAAAAATATACTCCAAAAATGATATATCTGTGATTAATATTGGAATTAATACAGCTTATTTCAGGCCCGGAGATAGGGATGAAATTAGAAAGGAATTAAACATGGATGATAAATTAATCTATGCCCTCTGGGTTGGCATGTATCCAGAGAGAAAAAGGCTTAATTTTGCCATGGAATTAATAAAGAACTCAAAAAATATGCATCTCATATGCATAGGCAACACTGAAAAATACAGTGGAAATGATAGGATTCACCTTCTTGGGCATGTTCCAGATGATACGCTATTAAAATATTATCAGGCCTGTGATTTACTTTTATTGCCATCTGTTTCAGAGGCTTTTAGCCTGACCATCGTCGAGGGGATGGCATGCGGTCTTGTTCCCGTGACGGGTAAAAACGTTTACATGCCCGGTCTTAAGAATAATATAAATTCGTTCATTGCCGGTACAGATGATGATTATAAAGATATAATAACGAAGATTGAAGATAAACCTGATATATTAATTAAAATGTCTGAAAATGCTATTAAAACGGCATATGAATATTCAGATGAGAAAACATATTCCAGATACCTGGATGTAATGCAAAAAATAGTATATAAAAAATAATTTATACAGAATTCTTATAGCATTTTTAATGGAATCAGATTTTATCTCTGTTATAATACCGTCATATAAACCAAATAATCTTGTATATAAGGCCATAGAAAGTGCATTAAACCAGTCTCTGGGCAGGAATTTTTATGAAATAATTGTAGTTTTAAATTATGAGGATCAAAAAATTTCAGAAATGGAAAATGAGCATTTAATAAAAATTTTGCATGTAAATGATCTTTCCCTATCCTCAAAGTATATTGCTGCACTGAGGATCAGCCATGGAAATATTTTATCATTTCTGGATTATGATGATCTTTTTTACAGCAATAAACTCGAGTATGTATATAATAGCTTTAAAAATAATAAAAATCTGGTTTACTTTCATAATAGATGCACATTTATCAATGATGAGGGGAATAGCATTGATGAATATTATTACAGCCCTGATTTTAATTTATCATCAATTTCCATTAAAAAAGATATAATAAATATAGAATATCTATCAAAGGTAAGGGCCCTGTATGATACCTTTTTTTATTATATATCCCTTGACTCCGGTGGTGAAATAGAACTCAGCCGTGAATTTTTAACATATTATAGATTCCATGAAAGTACCAGCAATACAAATTTGCGTGGAATAGATAGATGGAAAATAAAAATGGAAACATATTTAAGATACCTGAATTCACTGGAAACCATGTATAAATTTTTAAAAACCAAAAAGTCCCGGATGCTTGCCAGGGATTATATAATATCATTAAAAATAGAATTAAACATGCTTTCAGGGTTATTAAACTCAGGAATAAAATACGATCTGAACTATGATGATGTCCTTCACTGGCTTTCTGTGGCAAGCTATAAGGGAAACAGATTTCATTATCCATTTAAATTCATAAAAATATTTCAGTATAAACTTCCATTAAAATACAATAGAAAGGTTGAGGATTATCTTTTAAAGATATAGGAAGATATTTATAATGAACAATTGCATTCCATCTTATGGCCATGCCTAAAATTTTACAGATATGCCACGGGCAGATCATACCTGAATACATTAGTGCATATTCATTAAGATGCCATAACCTTCTTAAAAATTATGAAAATAGGCTTTTGGTTTCTGCTGGCGGACCTGTGCTGGTTGATAAAAATATGGGTAATTCCAGGCAGTACAGGTCAGTTTTAATTATGATCATGTCCTATTTAAAGGGAAACCGGGCATTTGAAGTTTTCCTCTCCATGGGCAAATATTTACGTAAAAAATATGTCCATGAGGTTATAAAGGAAATTAAAAAAAGTGATATTATAATATTTGAGGGGCCCTGGCAGTATCAACTCTTCAGGCCATACCTAAAAGATAAATTTATAATATACGATGCACACAACTATGAAACGGGGCTCAGATCTGGCAACCCCTATGAAAATTATGTCTCCAAAATAGAACAGGAATTGTTAAAAAATGCACATATGATATTATCACTTTCAGTAAATGATATAATGGAGTTCAAAAAAATTATAGATGAGTCCAAAATATTCTATATACCACTGCTAACTGAAAATAAAAATATAGAATGGAATGGTATGGAAACAAATAATATAGTATTTATCGGATCCCTGTACCAGGCCAATATAGATGCTGTCAGGCATATTTTAGAAATGTCCGCAAAACTTCCTGAATTTAATTTTATTATAATAGGAAATGTAAAAAATTATAAATTTAAGGAGTCACAAAAAAATGTGAAATTCCTTGGAGTAATAGATGATGCCAAAAAGGATATGGTGTTAAGGTCAGCATGCATGGCTGTTAATCCTGTGATGGAGGGCAGTGGAAGAAATTTAAAGGTCCTTGATTATCTTTCATATGGCATACCGGTGGTATCAACAAAAATTGGCTTAAGAAGCTATGAGGAATATAATACTGATAATAACATAATCATAGGAGATATACAGGAATTTCCAGAAAAAATAAGATATTTATGTAAAAATAGAGAATTACTAAGGATACAGTCATTTAAAAGCCTTGAGATGTACAAAAAAATTATAAAATCTGAGGGAAATATAAATCCAGCTAAAATAATTTTAAATGAATATAAAAAATTAAATCATGATATTAATTGATCGTTCAATAAAAAATCCTCGAAATTATATTCATCACTATTTTTATTTTTTATGGCCTTTAATTTTATTATTTCATTATCTAGAAATAATTTTATCTGTATTTTATTATTTTTATAATATAGAATTAATGGAAATTCCTCTGTGTATTTAAATTTAGCCCCAGGATAAATACTTAAAAGATGCCTGAAAGCCTCGTTGTATGCAAGCCTTACAATATCAGATTCTGGATTGTTTAATGTAAAACAGTTGTCTGATGTAAATATTTTAAAATAATTTCTATTTTCACCTGATTTAACTGTATATATTAATCCAGAATCTATTAAAGCGTTAAGGATTTGATTCAATTCATTTTTATTAAGTGCAAATCTATGCATTAATGATTGCATATTTAATTCCATTGCAGGGTTCTCAAGAAGGAATTTAGAGACATTAAAAAGCCTGTGCTTATTTATGCAGTACTTTATGGATAATCTGCCGATTATTTCATTGAGAAACATCATGGGATTTATGTCATCGTGAATATAAAAATCAATAAAACCGCCATGCCTTAGGTAATAGATTAAATCTTTTTTGAATCTTTCATTAACAGTTTTGTAATCCATTGGGGTATCAAAAACATCCAGGTGCCTTTCATGTAAATTGATTTTATTTTTTAAATCCAGAATTGTACAGCTATAACCTGAACGCAGTACGGATATGCCAGCTAGGGATGGTTTAACCATTATATGTTCTCCATCATGGACCTGCAAATAGGCTGGAATGCTGTGATTATACCTTCCAAATTCTGCTATGTAAACTTTTTCCTGAAATGCGGGCAAATTCTTTATTAGAAATTTTAAATCGGATTTATATGGAAAATCTTTATTAGATGCAGATTTAATTTGCACACATTTTATACCTTCAAGCATAGTTATTCTTTTATTATTTTATGGCTTATTAATTTTTCTGTAACATTAAGCCTGCTGTCGTATATCTTTTATATGTTAATATTAAAAATACATAAGGTTTAGCAGATTTTAATATATGTTTTGCATACATTATCGCTAAAAGTTATTGATATATTAATAAGGCATTGAAAGATAAGAATTACAGTAAAGAAAAATGTCCTATGAGATTCTAGGCATAATAATATTGTTTTAGCCAAAAAAGAATTATTCAAAATAGCTGTATTTTTTATACAATATTTATATATTTTTAGATTTTTATAAGTTTAAACCATCCATAATGAATGCAAAAAGTAGGTACCCTAAATAAATACACAAAATATTATACACGGGCATGACCATAAACAGTATTAATACTGGAACCTGGTAAATAAAGTAAATAAAAAAATTTATTCTTCTTCCACATCTTTGAACGTGTATGCCTCCTCATTTTCGTTTATTGTCTCATCCTCTATATATTCAAGAGATTTATCCTTTGTTTCTATTGCAAGTATGTAAAGTATTATACCTGCTATTACCGGCATTATTGTATCGAAAAGCACCGAATTAATCGGGCCCAAAAAGGCATATAGTGCAAAGGCACCAGCCGCTGTTGGGAACTCCCATAATTTGTCCCATCCCATTGATAATCCTCTGTTTCTTGTACCTCCAAGTTCGGCAGCAGGAACATATTGAAGGGTACCTATTGTTCCAACGTTAATAAAATAAAATATCGCAAACATTGACATTATAAGTGGAAGGGTGGCAAAATGAAGTGTAAATGCCACATACATTATTCCCATGGGTATGGAGCTTAATATAAATCCAGCGACGCCAATGTTTTTTCTTCCGATTTTATCTACTGTGATCATAACAATAAAGGTTCCTAAGAGTCCAAGGGCTGCACTTATAACAGAACCAAGTAATGATAAGGTGGATGTCGCGCCAAGATCACTAAGAAATTTTGGTTCATAAACAGAAACCAGGTTAATGGTCATTGAATAGGCTGTTCCAAGCCAGAATATGTAAATTAATGCCCTGGCATTTGGCCTTGAAAAGAATTTCTTTATATTATCCTTTATGGATGTCTCCTCGCCAAGGTCATTCTTATCGACGTTTACCTTTATTCCGTAATTATTGAGCCTCTTTTTAATACTTTTAACACGCTCTTCTTTTCCATTTTCCACTGCCCATCTTAAGCTTTCTGGCATTGATTTTCTCAGGAAGAATAATATAAATACTGGTATGGCAGCAGTTATAAATATGTATCTCCATGCAAGATAAACACCAACAAGTACTGTTAATGCAAGGCCCTCGCCTATTGCCAGTAAGGCTCCAAGTGTGAAAAAGAATTTTTGAAATGATAACTGCTTTCCACGATCTTTTATGGGTGAGTATTCAGATATTAACGGTAGGGCAGCAACATAGTCTATGCCTATAAAGAAACCCAGTAAAAGCCTGGAGAAAAAGAAGAATGTGCCTGAAAATGATATGGCACTGATCAGTGCAAATACGCCCATGCCTATTGTATCATATACAAACAGTGTTTTTCTGCCTATTTTATCAGAAAATATGCCACCTATCATTCCTCCGGCGCCAACACCTATCCAGTATGATGCAAGTATTAGTGAAGACATGATTGCTGATAGATGGAATAAAACTGCAATTGCCAGTAATGCCGTTGATGCACCAAATTCATTGAAACCATCTGTAAAAGGACCAACTGCAGCCAGTACTGAAAGTTTTTTCTGGAACTTATCCGTAACTCTATCATCCAAAAACTGGTAATCCATAAATATATAATAAATCATCATATAAAAAATTTATTAATTAATACTCAAAAAATTATATAATCTAGAGATATTATAGAAGTTAACTGAAATTATATTTAAAGATTTATTTAATTTTTTTATTTCAATATATCGTAAAATTTATATGAAAATCCTTAAAACTCACAATATATAATAATAAAATTTTAATTTAATTCATGGAATTATCCATGAATTTTTCTGTAGAAAAATATTTAATAAATATAAAAAAATATAAAATAATGAGGGCGGCAATACTGGAGTCCCAAAAAAATTTAAAAATCAGGGATATAAAGAACCCGGATTATGTACCGGATGGATATGTAAAGATAAGGGTAAAATCAGTGGGTATCTGTGGTTCTGATGTTCATTATTATTCCAGTGGAAGGATTGGTGATTTTATTTTAAAATCCCCAATGATACTTGGCCATGAAACTGGAGGAATAGCAGAATCTGATGGTGATAATATTAAACGTGGTGATGTTGTTGCCATAGAACCCGGAATACCATGCGGGAAATGCATTTATTGCAGATCTGGAAGATACAATCTATGTTCCGATATTAAATTCTTTGCCACACCTCCGGTTGATGGTTCAATGAGGGAATATATTGTTCATCCTGAGGGCTTTGTTTATAATGCTAAAGGGCTTTCAACCTCAGAGGCAAGCCTTGCAGAGCCAATGTCTGTTGGTGTTTACGCAGTAAGAAAGTCCCTTATAGGACCCGGTGATTCTGTACTCATTACAGGATCCGGTTCCGTTGGTATATTGACTGCATTTGTTGCGGAATCAAGTGGTGCCAGTGTAACATTAAGTGATGTGGATCCAAAAAAGATGGATTATGCCAGTAAATGTGGCTTTAATGCCTATTTGAATGATAAAATTAGGGACAAATTTGATGCTGTTTTTGAATGCAGTGGATTTGCCTCAGAATTTGCCCTTGAACATGTAAAAAGGGGCGGTGACATTTTTCTGATTGGAATGGGTAATGAAGATGGCCTAAACAATTTAAAAATAACATCAAATGAGATCACTGTTCATGGGATTTTTAGATACAGGAATACATTTGAAACTGCCATTAGCATAATAAAAAAATACCGTGAAAGGATGAAACCTCTTACAGAAAAACACATAGGCCTGGAACAGCTTCCTGATTACCTTGAAAACGGTGAGTATGCAAAATATATTAAAACTATAGTTGATTTATAGATTCATTAAATTTTTAAACCAGATTTATTAAATAAGTTTATATAAAAAAATATATTAAATTCATAAATGTCTTATCTCGGCATAGATGTGGGTACAAATGCAATAAAGGCAGTTATGATTGACAGTTCAGGAAACATAATTTTTGAAAAATCAATAGATTATAAGATTTATTTTAATAATTGTTATGCAGAGGAAAACCCATATGACTGGATAAACGGATTTAAAAAAATCATGGAATCACTGCCTGAAAGGCCAGAATCAATGGCCTTTACAGGCCAGATGCACACATTTGTAATAACAGACGACTACGAAAAGCCAGTGAGAAATGCCATTTTATGGTCAGATTTCCGAGGATATAAATACTCACAATTTCTTATCAAAAAATATGGGTTAAAAAATTTAATTAATGAAACTGGAAATTACCCACTCTCAAATTTCAGCCTGCTTAAACTTTTATGGATAAAATATAATGAAAAACAAAATTTTAAAAAGATGAAAAATGCATTTATAGCAAAGGATTTTGTTAAATATTATTTAACAGGGAAAAAATCCATAGATGTAACTGATGCATCAGGCACATATCTTTTAAATGTTAAAAAAAGATCATGGACCCGGATATTTGAACATTTAGACATATATCCAGAAATATTCGGGGATTTAAATGAATCATACGATACTGATTCATATTATGATGGAATAGAAATAAGGGCCGGTGCAGGTGATCAGGAGGCATCTGCCATAGGGATGGGGCTTGGACCAAATGACCTCGGTATAACACTTGGCACATCCGGTGTCGTTTTTAAGCTTTTAAAGGAATATAAAATTCCCAAAAATAATTCACTGCATTTATTCTGCCATGCACAAAAAAATAAATGGCATTTAATGGGTGTAACACAGTCAGGTGCATTATCATTAAAATGGATAAATAGCATTTTAAATTTAGGTTATAAGGAATCAGAGAAACTCGCCATGTCTTCAGACCCTGGAAGCAATGGCATTCTATTTTTTCCATACCTTAACGGTGAGAGATCACCATTTAATTCAAGCACCGTTCGTGCATCATTCTCCGGCATTAGTTCAGGCAGCAGCAGAAATGACATAATAAGGTCTGTAATGGAGGGCATAGCATTTAATTTAAAACATGTATATAAAGAGATGAATCAGGGGGCAGAAAAAATAGTAATATCCGGTGGTGGTGCAGAAAGCAAACTGCTGGTTCAAATAATATCAGATGTTTTCAATAAAACTGTTTATTTAGGCAATGTGAACAGCACAGCATACGGCGCTGCCCTAATATCAATGGGGCATGACGTTAAACAGGATTATCATGAAGTTTTTGAACCATCCCAAAATGCTGCATTGTACCAGGAACTATTTTTAAAATATTTAAGGTCTTCAAGCTTTATAAGAAAAATTTAGTTTAAATTCAATGAATTATTTATAAAAATATAATAAACACTTAAATATAAATTATGTATGTAAATTAGGTTACAATGAAAATATTTCTGGATTCAGCAAATATTGATGAAATAAATAATATAGCCCGTTACGGCATTCTGGATGGCATAACAACAAATCCGTCAATCTTATCTAAGGAAGTGGATGACAATAATGATACTGCGGGGATCATTAACAATATTATAAAACATGTTAATGGTGAGGTGCACATACAGGTAACATCAGATGAATACGACACCATTTTAAAACAGGCGATGAAAATACATTCTCTTGGACTTAATGTAATAGTTAAGATTCCAGTTACACAAAATGGGATGGCTGCAATGGCCTCATTAAGATCCAGGGGCATTAAAATTAACGCAACCACAATATTTACCCCTCTGCAGGCTTTGGCCGCAGCAAAAAATAATGCTGAATATTCAACTGTATATTTAAGCAGCATAGATGATTCAGGTAACAGTTCATATAAGGTTATTCAAACAATAAGAACCATGTTTAATAATTATAATATGAAAACAAAAATAATGGGGGCTGCAATTAAAAATCCAGTTCAGATTATCGAGTGCGGAATGGCAGGTGTTGACGCTGTTACAGCACCATATGGAGTATTAAAGCAGATGCTCGACCACCCGGAAACATTAATGAATGTTAACAGATTTATAAAGGACTGGAATTTAATACCCCAGAACAGTAAAACATTTTTTAACCAATGATTTGGATTCCAGCATTTTTAAAAGTATGAATGAAGTATATAAGATGTTTTTACTTTTTATAATAAAAAAACATTAAGTATTTTCATTATATTATAAAAATTATGGAAATAAATAATGTAAAAGTCTGCCCACATTGCAATATTGATATGCAATTAAAGAATGCTCCCTACCATCAAAATAATGAATATATAGGGGATTTTGAGGCGTATGTTTGCCCCAGCTGCCACAGGGTATATTACACATCCAAAGGATTTTCTGATATGGGAAGTGTATTAATGAGGAAAAAATAAATAAATTTAATTTTATGGTAAATGTTATTTATAGTTCTATTATATTTAAGTTATGGAACATTACGATGTAATTACAATAGGTGCTGGTGGGGCATGCTATCCTGCCGCCTTCAGGCTTGACCAGTCCGGTTACAGTGTGTTAATGGTCGACAAAAAGGGTGTCCTATCTGGAAACTGTCTTTCAGAGGGATGTGTCCCATCAAAAACAATCATTGAAAACGTGCACAATTACGCCAGAGTTAAAAAATTTTATAGCTTTAATATTGACTATGAAAAAATAATTGAAAGAAAGGATTCAGTTCAGAAAATAAGATATGCCAATCACGATCGTGAGATTAAAAATTCAGGAGTTACGCTTTTAAAGGGCGCAGCGTCCATTGTTGACGAACATACAGTAAAGGTTAATGCTGATGGCGTGGAAAAGCTTTACAGTGCAGACTATATAATAATAGGCACTGGAACAGATACATTTGTTCCAGACATACCAGGAAAGGAATATGCATATGTAAGTGGTGATATATTCAGAATAAATCCAAGTTTTAGAAAAATTCCCGATTCTGTTGTTATAATAGGTGGCGGATACATTGGCCTTGAAACAGCATCATTTTTATCAATCCTTGGTTCCAGGGTAAAACTGGTTGAGGTAAAGGACAGAATTCTTATAGATATGGATAAGGAAATTATTGATAAGCTCTATCCCCTGCTGCCGGAGATGGATGTTTATTTTAATAATGAGGTTAAATCAATAGAAAAGGTCAATGAAAGGTATAAGGTTAATTTGTTACAGGATAATGGTAACAGGGAGAGCATTTATGCTGATGCGGTAATAATGGCAACAGGTCGTGAACCTGTTTTCCCGGATGGACTTGATAAAATTGGAATAGTATATGATAGACATGGCATAAAGGTAAATTCTGGAATGCAGACGAATATAAAAAATATTTATGCCACAGGGGATGTGAATGGCATTACACCGTTATTCCATGCGGCAAAACGCCAGAGCCTGGTTGCGGCCCATAATATAATGTCTGATGGAAAATTAACTGATTACTATGACCCATTAAGTGTGCCGTATACATTATATACCATACCACAGATGTCCTATGTTGGCATTACACCTGAATATGCCATAAGAAATAATATTGAATACACAGAGGTTAAATATGATCTGAAGGAGGATACACTTGCCGAGGCCTTTGATGAAATGTACGGAGAAATAACATTGCTTGTTGACAAACGTATGAAAATTATAGGTGGTTATGCAATAGGAAACGATGCAGGGAACGTCATTAATGAAATAGCACTTGCAGTTAAAAATGGCCTTACAGCAAGGGATTTTGCAGAGATGGCACACCAGCACCCAATGACGTTTGAGGGGCTTGATACCGCTGCGAGAAAACTATTTTAAAGACATAACTTTTTATAAATTCTTTTAATTTCATTTAACGGTATGCCTATCCATGATGGCCTGTTTTTAATTTCATATAATAGTTCATATGAGGCTTTTTGAAGCAAAAAGAGGTCAATGGAGTTAAATAAATACTCTGGCATAATACCGATACTGCATATCACATTTTTATATGCATTTAGGAATTTTACTGAAACATTATCTAATATATCATTTATATCATCGGGCCTGATGCATGATGATGAATAAATAAGGTAGCTCAATGATCTGAGCATGCCCGCAACATCTCTCAGGGGTATCTGCCTTACGGATCTTTCTGAAAGTTTTCTAAGGGGTTCTCCCTCAAAATCAATAACATAGTACTTTTCTGAATATATTATCTGGCCCAGATGATAATCACCATGTATCCTTATCTTATATATACCGGTGTAATCGAGACTTTTTATCATAATATTTAATTTATTTTTTAAACTTTCTATAATGCTATCTTCTATAAGTCCAGATTCTCTCAGATTATTAATTGTTTCTTCCATAACAGAATAAAAATCATCCATGGTGGCCAGAACCGGAATAAAATCCTCCTCACCTGAATAAAAAAGTACCCTGTGCATCCTTCCTGTTAATGTTCCAAGGTCACCTGCCATTCCAGTTAAAAAACCTTTTATTTTTTTCTCCAGTTCACTGTAATCTGAGGCCTCACTGCATATAGATGATATTTTTTTATTTGAATATGACCATAAATCTATTGAATTATAAATATATTCTGATATATTTATTAAGTAAATATTCCCGGAACGTGATGTGTAAACGGCATATCCCATGGGTGCAGGCACATTATCAAATCCATTTTTTATCAATACAACAGACATTCTTATATCAGGGTTCTCACCATACTGAAGAAATCTGTAATTTTTGCAGATTATATTTCCCATGATGAATGAACTGTTACTCTGTTCTGCCTTTATTGTCGCAAAATTGTTAGAATTGTTAAAATTGAAAAACTGTGTTTTTATGAATCCTAAAATGCCATTTTTTCCCTTTAATTCAGTTTCAGACATGAATAGCCTTAAAATGGCATCTGCATAATCTTTGGAATAAAATGCATCATAAATTTTATTGTTATCCTGGCAGGAAATTAAAATTTCTCCGGAGCCTATGCTAACAGGGAAATAATAAAGATAACTGCCCATATTTGTCTGGAATTTTAATATCAAAAGTAGAAAATTATCAACATTAAATGAATCATAAACACTTACACCTGTAATTTCATCATTTTTATTTGAAAACCACCTCCGTGATTTTATGTAATTTATTACCTCATTATTTAAGATTGATTCAGGATTGATCATAATCATCCACCAGGTCAAATGAATCGTCGCGTTCGGGCACTATTAAATTAAACCAGAAAAATGACCTTGGGGTCATTGTGATGAAATAATTTAGGTCACCTATTCTTGGAAATGCTGCCTTTGTTATGGCCTCTATTGGCTTCAATCCTGCATATTCATGCAAATCTAGTTCAACATAGGTTGGACTTCTGGAGAGGTTAAAAAGGCATAGCATTCTCTGGTTTTCATATTCCCTTATATAAACAAGAACCCTTTTGTTTTTCTGATTTATAAATTTGATTGACCCCCTGCCAAGAAGTTCCTTGTAATCCTTTCTTATATTGATTATTTTGATCATCCATTTTAATAACGATGAATTCAGCCGCATCTCGGCCTCAACATTTACGCTCTCATAATTATAATTTGGATTTGTAATGACGGGTGAGTAAAGTTCCTCGGAATCTGCGGTTGAGAATCCAGCATTTCTATCATATGACCACTGCATGGGCGTCCTTACACCGTTTCTGTCACCCAAATAAATATTATCACCCATGCCTATCTCATCACCGTAATATATAATTGGCGTTCCAGGCAGTGAGAATATTAATGCATTAAGGAGTTCTATTGTATTTATATCATTATCCACAAGGGGTGCAAGCCTGCGCCTGATTCCAAGATTAAGCCTCATTTTTGGCAGCTTGGCATATTCCCTGAACATTATATCCCTTTCGGCATCAGTAACCATTTCGAGTGTGAGCTCATCATGGTTCCTTAAAAACGTGCACCAGTCGCAGTTATCTGGAACCGGAAGCGTCTGGTTTATAATATCCTCTATCGGATAATAATCCCTTTTTGCAAGTGCAATAAAAATTCTTGGCATCAATGGAAAATTAAATGCCATATGGAATTCATCCCCATTGCCAAAATATGCCCTTGCATCCGTTGGCCACTGATTCGCCTCGGCCAAAAGTATTGTTCCAGGATATTCACTATCCATCATTTTTCTTATTTCCTTGAAGAAATTATGTGTTTCTGGAAGGTTTTCACAGTTGGTACCCTCACGCTTGAAAAGATATGGCACGGCATCCGCCCTGAAGCCATCCAGGCCAAGGTTCAGCCAGTACCTGATAATTTTTTTTACCTCCTCCCTTACCTCGGGATTATCATAATTAAGATCTGGCTGTGATGAATAAAATCTGTGGAAATAGTACTGTCCCGATTCCTGGTCATATGCCCAGTTGGATTTTTCAGTGTCTATGAATATTATTCTGGCCTCCTTGAATTTATCAGGAGTATCACTCCATATAAACCAGTTTCTTTTTGGGCTGTCCCTGCTTTTTCTGGCCTCCACAAACCATGGATGCTGGTCTGATACATGGTTTAAAACCAGATCGGCTATTACCCTTATATTCATTGAGTGCGCTGTTTCTATAAACTGTTTAAAATCATCTATGGTACCGTATTCTGGTAGGATTGAATAGTAATCTGATATATCATAACCATCATCCTTAAGGGGCGATTTATAGAAGGGTAAAAGCCACAAAGCGTCAACACCAAGGTTTTTAAGGTAACCAAGTTTCATTGTGAGCCCCCTAAAATCGCCAATTCCATCACCGTTGGAATCATAAAATGATTTTACAGGGACCTCATAGAATATGGCATCCCTGTACCATAGTTTATTGCCGTCATCTAGCATTTTATCACCATTATATGTGCCTGCCTTTTTCCAGGAATAAGCCGGACATAATTATATTCGCCATTCCACTTATATTTATTGTTGTTTAGGACATCAACTGCATCATAAATATAATTATTAATTTTAAGCGTCCCCAATGGAACCCTTACATAACCAGACTGTACATTATCAGTATCCATATTTAGTATCACAAGAACTATATTTTTAAAATCCTGAGAATATCGTGCATACGCCAGTATGGAATTATTCGTTGTTTCACAGAAATATATATTGCCATGTGTTTTTAACGCAGGATTTTCCTCCCTTATTATATTAAGCTTTGAAATTATATCTTTGATATTACCAGGAGAATCAAAATCTCTATGTTTTATTTCATATTTTTCAGAATTTAAATATTCTTCAGTATCCCCCAGATGATCATTTTCACATAATTCAAATCCTGAGTAAATGCCCCATAATGGCGATAGCGTTGATGCCAGAACCGCCCTTATGATAAATTCATTTCTTCCCTTCCATAGATCCTTTCCAAGAATATCCGGTGTATTGGTAAACAGCATTGGCCTGAAAAAGTAATTTAATGGTTCTGAATTTAATTCAGAAAAATAGGATGTAATTTCTTCAGGCGTAACGCGCCATGTAAAATATGTGTATGACATTGTAAATCCACGCTTTGAAAGCTCAAACATTAGGTTCTCCTTTGTAAATGCCTCGGCAAGAAAAACAACATCCGGATACCTTGACTTAATCTCATTTAAAAGCCATTCCCAGAAATCCAGTGGTTTTGTGTGCGGGTTATCTATTCTGAAAATTCTTATGCCATGGTTTATCCAGTATATAATAATATTTCTCATCTCATTCCATAGTGCCTTTTTATTTTTTATTTCAAAATTTAAAGGATAAATATCATAATATTTTTTTGGCGGATTTTCTGCATATCTTATGGAACCATCAAGCCTGTGGTAAAACCATTCAGGATGATCATGAACATATGGATGATCGGGCGAACACTGAAATGCAATGTCCATGGCTATTTTAATGCCGAGTTTTTCGGCTGATTTTACCAGGTCTTCAAAATCATCCATGGTACCAAGCTCGGGATTAATTGAATAATGGCCCCCTGAGGAATTGCCTATTGCCCATGGGCTTCCAGGGTCACCAGGGGATGCAGTTCTGGAACCGTTTTTTCCACGCCTGTTTGTTATCCCAATTGGATGTATTGGCGTTAAATATATTACATTAAAATTCATGGATTTTACATAGCCTAAATGATTAATTAAATCCCTAAGCGTTCCTGATCTGCCATCATTTCCAAGAGACCTTGGAAAGAGCTCATACCATGAGGCATAGCCACCATAAACTGGATCAGATATGAGCCCGAGATTTTTGCAGTAACCAGTTTTTTCAGGTTTTTTCTGATATTTTTTGACTATGGCAGAAAAATTTTGATCCTTAAGCATCTCTATTTTTTTATCCACATTTAATTTTTTAAATTCATTTATGCTTGACCTTAAAAATTTTTTATCATCCCCCTTTGAATTATTATAAGAATATCTTATAATTTCCATGATAACTTTTAGGTCCTCCTCCACATTTTCCCCTGCATTGTACCATGATTGTATATCCTTCAGGAGGCTGCCGTATGAATCCTTCCATGCCTCAATTGTATATTCATAGAAACCAATGCCATCCGTTTTAAATTTTGCAGTAAATATATCATTTGGATTTGAGTCCATTGGGATTATATTCCACCTTCTCTTACCCTTTTTCCTGTATTTTAATACAGCATATACAAGGTCATGCCCGCTCTTAAAAATCTCGGCACTGACATAAAAATCCTGTCCTTCTATTGTTTTTGCCGGATACCTTCCACAGTTAATTTCAGGCCTTACATTCTCTATTGCAATTGGAGCCGTCATAACGCATCATTCCTCAGATAAATGGCTGATAATGGTGGCAAATTTATCTCTATTGAATATTTTCTCCCATGCATTGAATAATTGCATGATTCTATATTTTTATTTATATGATTTGAACCGCCGTACCTTGATGAATCGCTATTAAAAATTTCTGTATATGTTCCAGGACTGTCAACACCTATTGCATAATTTTCCCTTTCAACAGGTGTAAAATTAAATATGCATACTATATTTCCCCTCATAAAACTGATCACGGTATTATTTACATCATTAAAATCAATCCATGAAAAGTTTTCATCTATATGGAGGTCGTCATATTCTTTATATAAACTGTTGAGGTCATTAATCAGGTTTAATAAACCCTCCTCAGGTTTTCCAATGGCATTCCACTGAAGCTGTGAATTTGAATCCCATTCATTCTTCTGTGCAAATTCATTTCCCATGAATAGTAATTTTTTGCCCGGATATGCAAACATATACGACATAAATAATCTAATATTGGATATTTTTAGGTTATAATCACCGGGCATCTTCTGATAAAGTGAACCCTTGCCATAAACAACCTCATCGTGTGATATTGGCAGTATAAACCTCTCACTGTATGCATACATTACTGTAAAGGTTAATTTCCCAATGTTATATTTCCTGTAAAGCGGGTCTGTATGAAAAAAATCCAGTGTATCATGCATCCATCCCATATTCCATTTGTAATCAAAGCCGATGCCAGACCTTGACGTTATTCCCTTATATGTGCTTGATTCCTCAGCAACTGTTATGACCCCATGATACTTTTCATGCACCGTTGAATTAAGCTCTGTTAATAGTGATACAGCCTCAAGGTTTATGTTTCCACCGTATATATTTGGAATCCATTCCCCTGGTTTTCTGGAGAAATCCAGATATATCATTGATGTTACCGCATCAACCCTAATGCCATCTATATGAAATTCATCAATCCAGTACATAATTGCAGAGATTAAAAATGACCTGACCTCATTTTTGCCAAAATCAAATATATTTGTTCCCCAGTCCGGGGTTCTTCCCTTTCTGGGATCTGCGTAATCATACAGGTGTGTGCCATCAAACATGTATAATCCATAATCATCATCCGGAAAATGTGCCGCAACAAAGTCAAGTATTACCCCAATGCCATTCCTGTGCAGTTCATTTATAAGGTATTTTAAATCCTCCGGCCTGCCGTATCTTGATGTGGGTGCATAATAATTAACCGCCTGATATCCCCAGGATATATCCAGCGGGTATTCAGTTAATGGCATAAATTCTACATAATTAAATCCGGTTTTTTTAAGATATTCAATCAGCATTGGTGCTATTTCCCTGTAACTGTAATATTTATCGCCATTTTTCCTCCAGGAACCAAGGTGCATTTCATAAATTGATACGGGATCATTGTACCCCAAAATATTTCTTTTATTTATCCATTCGCTGTCATTCCAGTTAAAATCATGGCCGATTACTATTGAGGATGTTCTTGGTCTCTTTTCAGTATAAAATGCATATGGGTCTGTTTTCATTTTAATCCCAAAACTGCTTGTATTTATTGCATATTTATAAACCTCATTTTCTGAAATACCTGGTATAAAAATAGACCATATGCCTGAGTCATTTATGTTAATCATTGGATGCATTCCGGGCGTCCAGTGGTTGAAATTTCCAACAACTGAAACTGAAAGGGCGGAGGGTGCCCAAACAGTGAAATTGCAGCCAGAAACCCCATCAATTTCAATTAAATGTGAACCAAAGGTCTTATATGATTCAAAAAGTTTGCCCTCCTTAAAAAGGTAAATATCATAATCAGATACTGCAGGCCTGAAGTTATATGGATCGTAATACTTATGCTCATAACCTGAACTGTCAGTATATGAAATCATATACTTATTAATCTTATCATTAAAATTGGCCTGAAATATTTTATTATCGGTCTCAATCATTTTATATTTTTTATCATTAATAATTACGTAGGCATTAACAGCTATTGGTAGATATGCCCTTATAACATAACTTCCATTCTCAAAGTGCATGCCAAGATGTTTTTCCGGATGGTTACATTTGACATTTTTCAGGCACTCATATATCCCAGACATGATAATTTAATATAATTATTTTATATATTAATTTAACCTGAGATATTTTTATGAATATTTTAAATGATAAATTTATATTAATTATACCGTCAATCAGTCCAGAATGGATTCAATTATCTTTTTTTCTGCATTTCTTATGTGGAATAAAACCGTTGGCTTTGAGAGTCCGTATTCATCTGCTATGTTTTGCAGGCTGTATGTTCTTGGCCATTCATAATATCCATTCTGAAGTGCTTCCTTTATAAGTTTTCTCTCCAGTGCGGTTATTTTTAATGTGTGAACCATAGAATATATCTTTTTTGAAATATCAAGGATGCCATCCCCTGATTTTAGATTTACGTAATCGTATTCTATTATTTTATTATGCGATTTTGATATTGAATTAAATATGCCTTCAATAGAATTTTTATCATATGTAACTATAAAATAATGTTCAAGACCTGTGAAAGAAAAAAAGGGGAAAATTGGCATGGCATCATTTTCAGCAATTGCATTCATGATGCCATGGCCCCTTTTATTCCCACTGAATGCTATAAAATTCTTTCCAGCAGTGAATTTAATTTTATTAAAATCTTTATGATATTTTTCCTTAAAATCATCATTTACTGCAAAGTATCCGAAAATAGAATTAAAATATTTACCTGTCTTTCCCACAAAGGATAGTATTATTTTTGAATCATTATTATATGTTGATTCAGAAAGGCTGCAGCTGCTTTTAGTCTTTACATTTATTAAATACATGTTTGTTTAAGTATTTAATAATATTTAAATTATGTGCATGGCTTAAATAAGATATATAATAATTTTAATAAAAATAATGTTCATTTAATATTTAATTTTTAAATAACATTATCCCTGCACTCATCATTTACAGGTATTATATCCATATTTTTTGTATAATTTATTACACAAATAAATTCTAAATCCTCACTGCCATTATTTATTAATTCATGTTTAAATCTGGAATCTATAAAAATAAAATCTCCAGATTTTAATTCCATTGAATCATTGTTAACGCAGGCAATGCACTTTCCCCTTATTATGTATAAACTTTCGTAATAATCATGGTAATGCATCTGTATTATACCATTTGGTTTTATAATAAATCTTCTCATGGCATAAGATTTTTCCTGCCTGTCCGTGATAAGCCACTGTATGTATGCATCCTTTGAATTGCCTATTTTTACCTCAGAGCTTTTAACATCATTTATATTTCCCCTATAATATCCATCCATATTATTATAATAAAATATTCATATAAAATGTTATTTTATTAAATATTCTAAATAATATGAGGAAATGTTTTTAATAAGTTAAACACTTTAAGTTTATGCAGCTTCTGCAGGGTGTTAAGGAGGCAATAATATCTGACAATATTAATCATAATATAACAAAAATACTGGAGGACAGTATAAAAAAGAAAACTTTTGATGTTCCGGATTACTTATATGTAACAGACCTGATAAATCCAGTCAATTCATATTATTCAAGAAAATACAAGGAAATCGAAATTGGCAATGACATATATTTAAGAATGAAGCTTGGTGAGGAATACCATTTCATGGCCAGGGGCTGGTTCGAGCAGATGGATGGTTTTTCGGGTTATGAAATACCTGTGAACGGCTCCCATCTTAATTTAAATGTTGTTGGCAGAATTGATTTTATGATAAATAATTCAGTTATTGAATTTAAGCTTAAAAGCAGGGAAAACATAGAAATTGAAGACCTTTATAAAGATTATTTATCCGACCTTGAGCAGCTGTTATTTTACTCAGTTTTAAATAAAAATTACAGTGACATAAACTATCTTGTTTTTTACTCGTCTGGAAATTTTTATGCCTATAAAATTCATATTAAAAACAGGGATAATATAATAAATGAGATGGTTTACAGAATTGATTTAATAAAGCGTGGCCTGTATAATGATGATATTTCAAATTTTCCAAGATGCACTTATTTTACGCATGGATGCCCTTTTCAGGAAAATAATGTCTGCAATTGCAGTAAATTAAAATTGAAGGATGATAAATGGATAATTAATTCAATTAATATATCAGAGGATGGGGAACTTGAGAATAGTTTAAATAATTATTCCATTGAGAATACAAGGCTGGATATAAGGAACATCGATTTAATATATCCAAGGAGATATTACCATAGGATAAGAAATGACAGGGAGATACAGGTAGAGAATAGATTAAAATCAACGTTTAATTATGATAAGAATAATATAAAATTTTTTATGATGGATGCCATAGAAACATCTGCACTTGCAATATCCTCACAGGAATATGCATTAAAAAATTCGGTAAATACACTTGGGCTATCAGGTTATGAAAAATATTTGATAAAAAACATTTACGATGAAACCTCAATTGTGCCATATATTCTAAAGATAAATAATTCTGTTTATACAAGCAATATACCTGATACATACTATTCAGAGCTTGCTGTAATATGCGCAAAAAGGAATATAAATTCTGGATTAATAATTATTGTCTACCCAAAACTTAACAATTCGGTAATTGTGCATGAGATCATATTTAATAATGAAAAACTTATAAATTTATGCCTTACTAAAATTGAGGATATAAAATCAGCTGTTAAAAATTCATATCCTTATAAACTTGACATGTGCCCGCAATTTACCATAAACTCGTGTAATATAGAAAACTGCAGCTGTAAAATGGAAATATACAAAAATTTAAAAAATAGCTAAATTTTTAATTTTTTTCTCAAAAATTACGGTAAATGTTTATATGTTTAAAGGTAAAGTTTTAATAATAATTGTATATATATTTTTATGATTATGAGGGATTCTGAAAAAACTGGCGATTATAATAAGATTGCCATGGAAATATCCAGAAAATATAAGGGGAAAATAAGAATACTGCCCAAGGTTCCAATAAACAGCCTTGACGATTTTTCTTCCCTTTATACACCAGGTATAGCGGAGGTATCCAGGCAGATTAAGAATAATGATGATCTAGTTTATGAATTAACAGGCAAATGGAATTCGGTTGCCATACTAACAGATGGCACCAGGGTATTAGGCCTGGGAAATGTTGGAACCCATGCATCCATACCTGTTATGGAGGGGAAGGCCCTGCTTTTTAATTACCTGGGAGGTGTAAATGCTGTACCAATACCGTTAAATGTTAAAAATAATGATGAGTTTATAACGGCTGCAAGGGCCATTGAGCCTTATTTTGGCGGCTATAATTTAGAGGATATAGAATCACCAAGATGCTTCTTTCTGCTGGAAAATCTTCAGAAGCAGATGGATATACCTGTATGGCACGATGACCAGCTGGGAACAGCATCAATAACACTTGCAGGAATTATTAATTCATTAAGGCTTGTTAATAAGAAAAAGGAGGATGTTAGGATTGTATTTAATGGTGCAGGTGCGGCCAACATTGCGGCAATATATCTCTTCGAGGCTGCAGGATTTAAAAAGGAAAATATGGTTGTTATAGACTCCCATGGAATTCTGGAGCCGGAACGTGAGGATATAGATTCATTAATGTTAAAAAATCCCTGGAAATACCACATTGCGCTTGAAACAAATAGGGAAAGAATCAGGGGGAATACAGATAATGCATTCAGGGGTGCTGATATTATAATATCAGCTTCAAAATCCGAGCCTGGCACAATAAAAACAGACTGGATAAAATCCATGAATAGGGATCCAATTGTTTTTGCCCTTGCCAACCCCCTGCCAGAGATATGGCCACAGGATGCAATAAGTGCCGGCGCCAGAATAGTTGCAACAGGCAGAAGCGATTTTCCAAACCAGATAAACAACAGCCTTGTTTTTCCGGGTGTCTTCAGGGGTGTTCTGGATGCACGGTCTAAGGGTGTTAATTTTAGGGTCATGGTTGCAGCATCTCAGGCAATTGCCGATTATGTAAGTGACATATCATATGATAAAATAGTTCCAACAATGGATGACCTTAATTTATTCCCGGAGGTTGCGGCAACAGTTGCAAGGAAAACTGTGGATGAGGGCCTTGCAAGGAAAACTGATTCCCGTGAGGGATTTTTAAAAACTGCAACAGAAATAATCGGTTCAAACAGAAAAATCTATAAAAAGCTGTTTAATGAAAAGGATGGTGAGTAAATGGATTATAAGATCAGGGAAATGACAGATAATGATATAGATCAGGCAATGGACTTGCTGTTAAGACTCAAGAGATTAAATTCAGAATTTGATTATGCATTAAGGGTGTCATCAAATAATGAGCAGGAGATCAGGGAAAAATTAAAAAAAATAGTTAATGACCGTGATAATCATATTTCACTGGTAATAGAATCAAATAAAAAGATTGTTGGAATTTTGATTTCTGATATAATATTCAGAATATATTATGACCCAAAATATGAGGCCAGAATAAGGGAAATTTATGTGCTTCCAGAATTCCGTTCAAAGGGCATTGGCAAGGAGTTTATCGATAAATTTACAGATGTTGTCAATGACCGTGGAATTAACATGGTAACTGCGGAATTTCCATCCCTCAACACAATGGCCATTAATTTTTATAAAAACCTTGGTTTCAGGGAATTAATAAAAATATATTCAAAAATACAATAATGCAAATTATAAATAATCAAACAAATTTTCATTAATTTATTTTTTTCCCTGTAATATTAATCCCGCATTTTGTCCCAAAAACTCCAATAGTCTTATAATATATTTTTATAAAAACTATTGTTTTTATTCTTTCCATTTGATACAATTCGATTTTCCTGATGCAGTGCTGGTATTGAGACCAATTGCGACAAATTGATTCAATGTTTTTATAATACTATTTTTATTTTAATTGAGAGATACAAATATCAAAAATCAAAACGGCGGATTTTTATTACATGCATAAAATGCTTTGTATTAATTGATTAAATATTTTATTTTATGATATAATCAAATAAAAAATGATTGTATACAGAAATATGTTATTCATAATATTATTAAAAATATCTTATAACATAAAATCTTATATATAATTATATTACATAAATTAAATATAAGGATAGGAATAACCACTGATGAAAATAACAATTTAATAAAGCTGGAGGATTCCAGATATTTTTTAATTTTTGATGATGAAACAAAAAAGGAGGAAAGATACGACTCACCTGCATATAAAATAACGCCAAAGGGACAAGCACGAGATGTTGGAATGGATGAATTGTTAAAATATAAACCTGAGATGATGGTAATAACATCAGATTCATTATGCAAATGCACATATGCGACGTCACTACTGGCCAAGGTTAGATATATATTAATAGATGAAAAAATGAATGCAAAGGACATAGAAAACAGAATAAATGAATTTAAGAATAAAGCCCTTGACGTGCTAGAGCCAGAGTTATATAACAGATAAAAATTTATTTATCATTAAATATTAAATCCAATATTATATTAAAAAATTTATTTAATCTGTTCTGATATATACTTGAGTATATTTCCAGATTTTATGTAATTTAATTCTGCATCAGTATATATCAGTGCCTTTCCATGAATTTCATTACTGTTTATTCTTATGGTTAAATCCTGATTTTTATTTATATTTTCAATGCCATCTATGCTTATTAGCTCATCACCCTTTAGTTCAGGCATTTTATCGATCTGGACTGGTATTACTCCCATGTCCACAAGATTGTTTCTGTGTATTCTTTCAAAGCTCTCGGCAATTACTGCCTTTATGCCAAGCAATGCTGTAACCTTTGCTGCCCAGTCTCTGGAGCTTCCTGATCCGTACTGTTTTCCTGCAAATATGACCAGCGGAACATTTTCACTTTTATACTTCATTGCAGCATCATAGAAAGACATTTCCTCGCCTGATGGGTAAAATATTGTGTACCCACCGGTTTTATCAACCATTAGATTCCTTATTTTTGGATTTGAGAAGCCACCGCGCATCATTACCTCATGATTACCGCGCCTTGCACCGAATGTATTCATTTCAGACACACCAAGCGAGGAAAGGTATTTACCTGCAACAGAGTCCTTTGCTATTGGCCCTGCTGGTGAGATGTGATCTGTTGTAATCTTATCACCAAATATTGCAAATATTCTGGCATTTTTTATGTTTTTTACAGGATCAAGATAAAGCCATGGTGGCTCCCTAATATATGTTGAGGAATCATCAAATGTAAATAATGTGCTTTTTGACGATTTTAATGAATTCCAGTTTGCGTCACCCTCGAAAACCTCGGCATATTCCTTTCTGTATGCCTCGGGATCCATTGCCAGATAAAAGTATTTTTTAATCTCCTCACTGGATGGCCATACATCCCTTAGGTAAACCGGTCTGTCGCCATCAAAACCTATGGGCTCATTTTCAAAATCTATGTCAACCCTGCCTGCTATGGCAAAGGCCACAACAAGAACAGGGGATGCAAGAAAGGCCCCTGCTATGTATGGATTGATCCTTCCCTCAAAGTTTCTGTTTCCGCTTAAAACTGCATATGTTTTTATATTATTTTTTAAGATATCTTTCTGTACCTCAGGTATGAGAGGCCCGCTGTTGCCTATGCATGTTGTGCAGCCATATCCAACTATATCAAAGCCTACTTTATTTAAATAGTCAAGAAGGCCTGCGGCCTTAAGGTAATCTGTAACAACCCTTGAACCTGGAGCCAGGCTTGTTTTTACATAATCCTTTGATGTTAAATGGTGTTCATATGCCTTTTTGGCAAGTATGCCGGCGCCAAGCATAACTGTGGGATCGGATGTATTTGTACAGCTGGTTATTGCAGCAATCACAACAGACCCATCATTAACAACATCACCATGGTTGTTTTCTATTAGACCCTTTACTGTACCTCTAAGATCCTTTAATTCAACAAGCTCATCCGGGTTTTTTGGACCTGCCACAGAACTTTTTATTTCTGAGAGATCAATATCTATAACCCTATTATACCTCTTCGGACCATTATAAAATAATCCCTGCGCCTTAAAATAGGCCTCAACTGAATCAGCATCCCTGTTTGTTGCCCTTATATACTGAAGTGTTTCATTATCCACAGGGAAATAACCGATGGTTGCACCGTATTCCGGGGCCATGTTTGCAATTGTTGCCCGGTCCTGTGCGGTGAGTTCATTAATATTTCCAAAAAATTCAACAAATTTATTAACAACGTTCTCAGACCTTAGCCTTTTGGTTATATAAAGCACGGTATCTGTTGGCGTTACCCCGGCATTTAATTTTCCCTTTAAGTTTACACCTATTACCTCTGGAACAGTCATAAAATATGGCTCATTAAGCATGGATGCCTCGGCCTCAAGACCACCGACGCCCCAGCCAAGCACACCGATACCTCCTATCATTGTTGTATGTGAATCTGCACCTATAAGGCTTTCAGGGAATATTGTGCCGTCCTTTTTGACAGCAAGTGAGGAAAAATATTCAAGATTTATTTGATGTATTATGCCATGGCCTGGCGGGACTATTCTAACATTTTCAAATGATTCCTTTGCCCATTTAAGAAAATTATATCTTTCTATGTTTCTTTCAAATTCGTCCTTCATGTTAATTATTATCGGCTCTGTATCCTTAAATGTATCAACAATTACTGAATGATCGATAACCATATCTGACTGCACTGCCGGATTTAATTTTTCAGGGCTTACATTTTTACTGTTCAAATATGACCTCATTGCTGCAAGGTCTAAAAGTATTGGTATTCCGGTATAATCCTGAAACACAACCCTGGATGGTTTGAACGCAATTTCTGATCCTGTTTTCATTGATGCGGTATTATCAATAGATTTTTCATTTATATCAATTCCATCAAAATTTCTCATCATATTCTCAAGTAAAATTTTAAAGGAGTATGGAAGGCTGTCAACATCGTACTTTTCATTGAGCTGCGCGAGAGGGTAATACCTGTATTCATTTCCGTTTATTTTTATTGTATCAGTTTTAAATTCCATATCTCAATATATGTATATTAAATTTTAACTTTATTATTGGATGATTACTGCCTTAATTAAATCCAACTTAAAATTCAATGTATTTTGTATATCATAGAAAAATATATAAGATAATAAAATTTATTGAAACAAGGGATTTTAATGGATAAAATAATTTTTACCGGCGAAAAATGGCGGGTTCCAGACAATCCAGTTATACTTTATACGGATGGTGATGGCATTGGCCCTGAAATCATGGATGCAACCAGAAAGGTCGTTGATGCTGCGGTTAAGAAGGCTTACAAAAATAAAAAAATAGCATGGAGGGAGGTCCTGGTGGGCGATAAGGCCCTGAATCTAAAGGGCGATAGGTTTCCTGAGGAATCCATAAAGGATATAATGGAATACAGGATATTACTGAAGGCCCCACTTGGAACCCCTGTGGGCACAGGTTTCAAGTCCATAAATGTAAGAATACGGCAGATGCTAGATTTATATTCAAACATAAGGCCGGTAAAGTATGTGAATGGCCTTCAGAGTCCGCTTGAGCACCCAGAAAATGTTAATTTAACAATTTTCAGGGAGAATACAGATGACCTGTACATGGGTTATGAGTGGAAATATGATAGCAGGGAGGCACAGGAAATAAAGGCATTTTTTAAGGAAAAATTGGGCATAGATCTTGGTGATGATACTGGCATAGGGCTGAAGCCAATGAATAAATATAAAACACAGAGAATAACAAGGGCGGCAATTAAATTTGCAATATCAGAAAATAAGAAAAAGGTCACAATTATGCACAAGGGCAATGTAATGAAGTATACAGAAGGTGCATTTAGGGAATGGGCATATGAAACCGCATTAAATGAATTTTCTGATTATGTTTCACAGGATGGCAGTAAAAAAATACTTATAAATGACATAATAGCAGATAATATGTTCCAGCAAATTATAACAAGACCCGGGGAATATGATGTTATTCTTGCTCCAAATATTGATGGTGACTATATATCTGATGCCGCCGGGGCACTTATTGGAAATATAGGCACACTGGGGGGCGCCAATGTTGGTGACGATGGTGCCATGTTCGAGGCAGTGCATGGAACAGCCCCAAAGTATGCAGGTAAAAATATAGCAGACCCACTTGGGCTCATAAGGGGTGCCCAGCTTATGCTGAAATATATGGGCTGGACAGAGGCAGAGGATATAATTGAAAGGGCTGTAAACAAGGCAATAGAGGAAAAAACTGTAACTGCAGACCTTGCAAAATTCTTTAATGTGAATCCACTTGGAACAGCAGAATATGGTCAGAGGCTTGTTGAAAACATAAATTCATTTTAAAAATTATTTTGTATATATTTTATTAATTCATCATTCAATTTTATATCAGCATATTTTATATTCTGCATTACATGTTCAGGATTTGATGCACGCGGAATTGGAAAAACATTATCACTTATGCTTGTAAGGTACGAAAGGGCTATGCTTGTACTGGGTACATCCCCAATTTTTGACCTTATATAATTAAATTTTTCCTCAAGATTCTTATTCCTTGCTGTTTTACCATGGGCTATGGGAAAATACGCCATTAATGCAATATTATTCTTCTTTAAATAATCTAAAATATTATTCTCAACGTTTCTGTGCAATATATTATAATTAAGCTGCACGGCGCATAAATTGTATTTTTTAAGATTTTCCACAGTGTATTTAATAAGCTTAAAACTAAAATTGCTTACACCTATATTTCTTATTAATCCAGCCTCTGTTAATTCCTCCATTTTTTTTAATGTTTTCTTAAGATCAACCGCATAGTTTGGAAAATGTATTATGTATAAATCCACATAATCCATATTTAAATTTTTTAGGCTTCTTTTCAGTGCCCTTTCAAGGGATTTTGGTGATAAATGTGTTGGAAGCACCTTTGTTGATATAAATATTTCATCACGCTTGAAATTTTTTACCGCCTCGGATACAATACCCTCTGTATGATAAAATTCAGCAGTGTCTATTAAATTAATTCCATTTTCCAGACCAGTTTTAATGGCATTAATCTTTGTTTTCTTATTTGAATATATCCCGGCATATGTTTTAAAGATCCACCGCATATCATAATATGTTCCCATTCCTATTGCCGATGCTTTAAAGCCTGATGTGCCAAAGTCTCTGTAAATCATGTAATAAAATGCATTATATCCTTAAAAATATTTTTAACCATACTTTTAGCCTGAAAAATAATATTAAATATGGTCTAATCATTTAATTTCGATATATATGAATCTCTATGAATACATGGGGAAGGAAATTTTTAAAAAATATGGAATACCAGTTCCAGATGGCTATGTTGTTTCTGATATTAATGAGATCAGGCCCTATCAATATCCAGTGGCCGTAAAATCCCAGATACTTTCAGGAAAGCGTGGCAAATCAGGTGGTATAAAATTTGCCAAATCACAGGAGGATCTAAAAGAGGCTGCAAAAACCCTGCTGGGAACAACTATAAACGGTTTAAAGGTAAATAAACTATTAATAGAGAGAATGATAAATATTAAAAAAGAGTTATATTTAAGCATAACCCTTGATAGATCATCAAAGGGGCCACTTTTAATGGCATCTCCTGATGGCGGGATGGATATAGAGAGTGTACCAGACAGCAGAATAATAAAAATAAAGATAGACCCATTAATGGGATATTCTGATTATATATCACGGGAGGTTTCTGAATTTCTGGGCCTTTCCGGCAGTTTGAAGTCGCAGCTTGGTACTTTAATAGGATTACTTTATAATGCATTTAAAAAGGAGGATTCTCTACTGATGGAGATAAATCCTCTTATAATCGATTCATCAGATAATATTATTGCCGGTGATTCCAAGGTAATTATAGATGATAGTTCCCTATACAGGCATAAGCAGTATATTTTCCCTGATCCTGAGAAGACAGAGCTCGAAAATGAATCAGCATCAAAAAGCTTTACATTCATTGAAATGGATGGTGACATCGGTGTAATAGCCAATGGTGCGGGGCTTACAATGGCGACGCTGGATGCCCTGACGCTTCACAAACTCAGGCCAAGAAATTTCCTTGACCTGGGTGGAACTGACAGTACGGGTATAGTTGAGGATGCATTCTCATTTGTTTTGAGGGCAGATCCAAAAATATTTTTTGTGAATATATTTGGCGGTGTTACCAAGGCTGATACGGTGGCCAATGGCATAGTTGCAGCAAAGAATAAATTCAATATAAAACAGAAAATTGTTGTTAGGCTTAGTGGTGTTCATGAGGATGAGGGCAGGAGGATTCTTATGGACAATGGCATAGATGCCTATTCAAATATGAATGATGCAATCAATGAGCTTGTGAAATTAAATGGGGGTAATTAAAATGGTGCTTATAACAAAAAATACAAGGGTAATAGTTCAGGGAATGACCGGTCACCAGGGTGCATTTCATTCAGGTGAAATGATAAAATTTGGGACAAATGTTGTTGCAGGAGTTTCTCCGGGAAAATCTGGCGGCACTGTCAATGGCATAAAAATATATGAAACTGTTATGGACACACTTGAACTTATGCCTGAAGCCTCAATGCTGGCAGTGCCGGCTCCTTTTGTCAGGGATGCCGCCTTTGAGGCAATTGATAATGGACTAAAGCTTATATACATACTGGCAGAACACGTTCCTGTACATGACACCATGGAAATTGTTGCAGAGGCAAACAGAAAGGGTGTAACAGTTATAGGCCCCAACAGCCCCGGAATTACGGTTCCTGGTGAGGCAAAAATAGGGATCATGCCCAACCATATATTTAGAAAAGGAGACGTTGCAATTGCATCAAGAAGTGGAACATTAACATATGAAATTGTTAAGGCTGTTACTGATGCTGGATTTGGTGAGAGTACAGTAATAGGACTGGGAGGAGACCCTATTGTTGGCCTTACCTTCCTTGATGTAATAAAAATGTATAACGAGGATAAAAACACCAAAAGGATTGTGCTTGTTGGTGAGATTGGTGGAAGTGAGGAGGAAAGGGCTGCCAGATATGTAAAGGAAAATGTCAAAAAGCCTGTTGTTGGTTACATAACCGGAAGGAGTGCACCACCAGGAAAAAGAATGGGGCATGCAGGTGCAATAATTGAACGTGGGACAGGCACTGCAGAATCAAAAATAAAAGCGTTTATGGATGCTGGAATTAATGTTGCAGATTACCCGGATGATATACCCAAGCTTTTAAAATAATTTTTATAAACATTTTCAAAAAAAATATACCTTTAATTACATTATAAAAATTAGTATGATATGAAAATATTATTTCAAATATCTGAAAGTGAGAAAATACCTTTGTCATATCTGGCAATATCCAATATGGCAAAAATGAATGATGTTGAAGACATTGTTGCAGTTTATTCAGAAACTGGTATATTTGGCGTTCTTAAATCCGAATCTGAAAATATAAACAATTTGCTTGGCAATCATAAAATAAATGTATACGCATGCGGTGTTGCAATGAAATCAAACAACCTTTCAGATGCTGATCTGGCACCCGGTGTTAAAATCGCTCCTGTTAGCTTTTATGAAATTGCAAAAAGGCAAAAGGATGGCTATATCTACCTAAGGCTTTAAAATTTTAATTTTTACTTCCAGCCTGAAAGTATCCTGCCCCAGTTCTGGTATAATATCTTTATTTAAACCATGATTTTATTAATAAAAATTTTTTATACTTAATAATATTATAACATTAAATTGATAATAAATATACATGTGTACAGGGGAACAAAAAAATATGCGAATAAAAGAAAATGGTCTTGATGTATACACTGACGAACCAATGGAAAATAACCGGGCAAATGCAGGTATTATAAAACAGCTATCCAAATTTTATAATGTTAATTCAAAGGATATAAAGATAATTTCTGTTCTTAAATCTGATAATGTAATACTTTTACTGTAAATTCAAATGACCCTTTACCATTATACTTAATCAACCAGCCTTATCAGTGAATCACCATTGGGAAATGCACCTATCTTTCTTGTTCTTCTCTTTAATTCCCTGTTAAATCTCTCTGTTGCATTGTTTGTATGCAGTTTTCTCTGATGTTCTTTTGGAAATGATATGTATGAATATAAAGAATCATACCACTTATAAAACATATCTATTGATTTATTTAACTTCATTTCCTCCATCCTATCCATGGCTATCCTAAATAATGATTCATCCATTAGTGCCTCTGACACTATTTTTGATACATCCCTCCAATGCTCATTATTCACTGTCTTTCTTAGATTCTTCATGAAATGGAAATGGCAGTACTGCCACAGTGATCCGGGGAATGATTCTTTTACTGCCTTCATTATTCCCCTATGGCCATCTGATATTACCAGTTGTACTCCTGTTAATCCCCTTTCCTTAAGCCTGAAGAAGTTGCTCCAGTCCATTTCATCCTCTGAATTATAAATATCCATTGATAATATCTGCCTTATACCATTGGTGTTTACACCTATTGATGTGTATAATGCCATTGATTTATATTTACTATTTTCCCTGACCTTAAAATAAGCAGCATCTATGTATAAATATTTTATTTTATCCTCTATTCTATTCTCTAAGAACTCCTTAACCTTGGTATCAAGCTGCCTATTCAGTGATGATACATCAATAATAGTTCCTATTTCCGGGCGCTTTGCATTATTCTGGATATATTCCCATCTTGTACCGGGGAACCCAGAATATGTTTCTTGCTATATATTCGTCCCTATCCTCAGAGTCGGAAAAATGTTCCCTATCATTTTCCAGTTCATTATAAACTTCGGTAAAAGTATCTGATATGTATTTTAAGAATATTAATCCAAGCACAACATGCTTATATTCTGCGGCATCCATATTGTTTCTTAGCTTATCTGCGGCTGCCCATAATTTTTTTGAAGTATTAATTTTACATTATAATATTTAAATAATTAAGAACTAATTATAAAAAACAAAGATTTATTAATAACTAGTAGTTTACTTTATAAATTAGAAGGTGGAAAAATGGGTAAAGATTTAACAAATGAGGCTAAAAAATATCTTGGAAAAGATGAAACCATAATATCAAGTTACAAAGGGCAGTATTTTGCCACCGAAAAAAGAATATTAATTCCAAATCATAGGCATGGTTTTGAGGATTTTAGTTATAAGCATATTACATCTATAAAATATGAAAAATATGCAAGAAAACCGTTAATTATATTGGGCATATTATTTATAATTATAGGTATGATAACATCTTTTGCAAGTGTTTCTGCATTTGCAGCTCTTTTTATTCTGGGAATAGTATTTATTGTACTGGCATTTGTGTTTAAATTGAACTTTTATCTTATTAGAACAAGCGGTGGTGAGGATTTTAAAATACCGGGAAGTAAACAGCAATCTAAAACTGAAGAATTTATTAAATCTATAAGGGAACATATAGATTAAAATTATTTTTTTGTACTAGTTATATATCTATTTAAAAATTTATAATGTATTATTGTTATATTTCCATATAATTTATCTGCTTATGTTCATATTTTTTAATATACGCCATATAAATACACAACCACTGCAGCGAATATGCATGATATATAAAAGTAGGTAAGCACCGTATTTGACATTAAATTATATGGTATAAATATTGATAATAAGGGCATAATTATTGCAGTAAGATCAGGTCTCAAAGATTATTAAGTATTTTAAGGACAAAATTTTCAATAGAAAATTCAAGCCTTTTATATACCGTCATTAATTAATCAAAGACTTTGAAATTTATCAAAAGAATCTGGCAAATTATTCTTTATTAATTCTAAACTTTCATGAATTTCCTTTATTTTTTATTATATACTTGTATCTTCTCCAGATTTATATAATCATAATAACCGCGTTTATAATCCTCAAATTCCTCTATGGTATTTCTAAAAATATCATATATATCTTTATAGCATAGTATTTTACCCTTTAAAACATTAAATCTTATATATAATGGAAGATCCTGAAATATATATCAAAAATATCATTTACATTTAATACACTTAATCTAAATTTATTTCTTTCCTCCTGATTATTATCATAATAAATACATAAATCAATATCTGAACCATTATGAAATGTGCCATTTACAAAGCCGCAATTAACAATAAACTTTATATCTTTCTGTTTATCAAATTTTTTATAAGATTAACAGTGTTATTAATAAGTGGATTATACACAAAATGAAATTATATAAGTATTAATAACTTTATCTTTTGTAATATTTATTTCACAAATCAATATACCAGAAAGGAATCCAATGAGTTTATATATAATTTCTGCAACTAATACTATTAAACATTCAATAAATAATTAATATTTAATATATTTTCAGAACTTATAAATGGCATTATTTTTAAAATAACAATAAATACTATAATTTTAGAATAAACTTAGACAAACTAAGCCATATATATTTATATTATTGATGTTATATAATGTTAAAATCCTTTGAAATTAAACTAATAACAAACAAAAATCACTGATATATAAATTGTATTATATAATGCCGGAATTAATTTATGATTTTATGATAAATAGCCATAAATATAACTTTTTTATCATTATTTAACTTTATATAATCATGTCATATATGACACAATATTTGTATAAAACCATGTCTTATATGGCATAATGATTTTAGATTGGTGATATATCAATATTTTATCAAACTATAACTTCTGGGAAAATTTATACAGACATACCCAGAATTTTTATACCAATAAAAATAATTAAGCTCTTAAATGGTATAAATATATTTAACTGAAAGTGCATAAATTGTTTCTTCGTTATATACTTAAATCAGCAATAAATCTGAGTATCATAACATGCAAGAGTTATAAAAAATATCAATACTAAACTAAAAACATAAACCCAGTTTTTAATAATAATAAAGATTACGTAATTACATATAAAATTTCTATATTATCAAGAATTTCATTTGAATGGACTTAAATTTAAATATTAGTTGAATATAAAGTATTATACTTATGTCTCAACAAAAATTTATTGATAGAGAAGAGGAAATGGAGATATTAAAAAATCAGTATGATATGGAAGGATCAGGGCTTATTGTTATATATGGAAGAAGAAGGGTTGGTAAAACAGAACTTATAAATAATTTTATGTCAGGCCATGGTTTATATTTTCTCGCAACCAATGAGGGGGATACTGAAAATATAAGAAATTTTCAGAAATTATTATCAGAGTTTTTAAATGACAAAAACATTGAATATGCCTATTATAATGACTGGTATTCACTTTTTTCATCCATTGTTAATAACATAAATTTTATAGAGAAAACAAAAAAATCAAAAATTATTATTGCAATTGATGAATTTCCATATTTAATAGAGGCAAACAGGTCTATACCATCTATTTTTCAGAAAATTTATGATTCATTTCTTAAAAATAATAATGTTTTTTTAATTCTTTCAGGGTCATCTGTAAGCATAATGGAAAATGATGTTTTATCATATAAATCCCCGTTATATGGCAGAAGAACCGGGCAGATTAGAATTAAACCATTAAAATTTAAATTTATTAATAATTTTCTGAAATACAACATTGAAGATCTATGCAATAGCTATTTTGTCCTTGGTGGAATACCAGAATATATATTAAAGTTTAATACCAATTTATCATTCTGGAATAATTTAAAAAACAATTTTTTAAACCGTGGCAGCTATCTTTATGAGGAGGCAGAGTTTTTATTAAGAGGCGAGTTAAGGGAGGCCAGGAATTACTTTACAATTTTAAAGGCAATAGCAATTGGAAATCACAGGCTGAATGAGATATGCTCATATACCGGAATGGATAAAAGCATGGTATCAAAATATATTGATGTTTTGATATCCCTTGATTTTATAGAACCGGAAATACCATTTGGGTCAGATAAAAATTTTAAACGCAGGCTTTACTGGATTAAGGACAATTATTTATCATTCTGGTTCCGCTACATATTGCCAAATAAAAGCGAAATAGAAAATTCAAGAACAGAAAGGGTGTTTAATTATATAAAAAATGATTTTAATACATACGCGGGAGAAAAATTTGAATATTTAATAAGGTCATTAATATACGATGGCCTTACCGGAAAATATTATGACAATGTATCAAGGTGGTGGGGTAAAAACAAATTAAAGAATAAAGGAAATGATATTGAGGAAATAGACATAGTTGCGTATTCATCAGAAAGAAATGAACTGTTATTTGGTGAATGCAAGTGGACAAATAAAAAGATATCAGCATCATTAATAGACAAATTAATGGAAAAATCTAAAATTTTGCTTAAAAATTATAATAACTGTAATGTTATATATGCTTTATTTTCCAAATCTGGCTTTATTGAAAATAAAAACACCATAAAAAATAAAAACATAATTTTAATGGATTTAAATGATGTAAAGAATTTTATTGAAAAAAATAAAAGTTAATACACGCTTTAAAGCTGGTTGTGTATATTTTACCTATATATTACATAATGGTACATAATTATATATAAATATTCACATTAACAGTTTCAACCCTATTACCTCATTTAAATGCTTTAATCCTGATGCCCTGGTATTGATTTTTTAAGTATGCAAGAGCATACTATGCCTTTGACATACCCACGGGCCTTGAAATTGATAAAATTTTTTATTTAAATTTATATAGGTTAATGGAGAATATGCTATTATTTTTATATTGTTTTTGTCGCAAGTCAGAAATCTAAGGATTTTTGTTTAAGAATCACTATCCAACATCAAAACAATCAGAATTTTTACACAGATACCTTTTAATAAACTAATAAAACTAATTAAATACAAAGGAGAAGAGAATGGAATAGATGTTATTTTCAGGAAGAATCATACACTTCTAAATGCTCTTTTCTTGATAATGAAACAATAGAAAAACATGATAAATATCTTGGAAAAAGAATAAAAAGAGGATTGTTTAAATCTGCAAAAGGAATTTTAATAAATCCAGATATTAACGGTTCTTACAATATAATAAAAAAGGCATTCCAGAATGCATTTGACGGGATAGGCGGGTTAAGGGTTAATCCTGAAAGTTTAAGCATCTTTAAATTATTAGAGATGACAACTTTCAAAGATGGATGTTAACAAATGTTAACAGAAATCTTAACATAATGTTATGATTTGAACCACGATTTTATTAATAAAAATTTTTTATACCCAATAATATTATAACATTAAATTGATAATAAATATACATGTGTACAGGGGACCAAAAAATATACGCATAAAGGAAAATGGTCTTGATGTATACACTGACGAACCAA
Organism: Acidiplasma sp.; assembly: GCF_038728925.1. Classification (NCBI taxonomy): domain Archaea; kingdom Methanobacteriati; phylum Thermoplasmatota; class Thermoplasmata; order Thermoplasmatales; family Ferroplasmaceae; genus Acidiplasma; species Acidiplasma sp. Next base: position 13,231 of record NZ_JAVYSZ010000009.1, on the reverse strand, counting down.
TGGAAAATAACCGGGCAAATGCAGATATTATAAAACAACTATCCAAATTTTATAATGTTAATTCAAAGGATATAAAGATAATCTCTGGCCTTAAATCTAAAAAGAAGTCCATTTTAATTAAAAACAAATAAGGTTTATTCGTGTTTATATTTCATCTTTTAATTATTTCCCTGTATGCATCCAAATTTATACTTTCATCTATTGTTTCCATCTTTCTCCTCAGTTCTCCCGGAATTTTTGATATATAAATATCATCCTTAATGATAAAGGCGTTAACAGATGAAAGTTCCAAAAGTAAAGATTCAATATAGCTCATTCTGCCCGGGTGTATAAATGTCGAATGCCTAAAAAATGATAAATAAAAATTAAGCGCTATTGTGTTTATTATTACATAGCCATCTATCGCCCTGCTATCAATCCAGTAAACGCTATCAGAATAAAGCCTGAATTTTGAGTATGATACAATACGGTCTATAAAATTCCTTAGGTTGATTGCCTGATAAATAAGATTATGATTTATGTCAAGGTTTGATATGGCCATTTTTAAATTTCTTACCTTCTTAAATTCAATAAAATCCACATCCTCATTTCCCTCATAAAATATATAATATAACAATTTTCCAATCCTTTTTTCTGAGAAAAATATGCTTTTTTTTAAAAGTTCATTATAATCCCTGTAAAGTATAATCTTCTCCATTTTAAATCTGTTTTTAATTTTTATAATATCATTTTCATTTCCCTCTATTATGAAATTAATATTATTTTTCATAAGTTTTTGTATGTTTTTTGGTGTATTAAAACCGGATTCCAGAATCAAAACACCCCCATTATTAACAGACCTGGTCATATTAATGAACTTTTCAATATTGTAAAATTTATCGGTAATATAATCTGAATTTATTATATTAAGGCTGATGGCATCTATAAGTATATCCAAAATAACCACATTAAATTCATTTTTTTCCTCAATCTGTGATATTATTGATATCTCAATGTGAAGCAAAAGCATATCCTCTTTTATCTCCATAAGGTTCTCAAATTTATCACGTTTCCTTGACAGATACCTTAAAACATAACTTATATTGTTATTCATAATCTTAAGGCGTGGCCATATTAGGCTAAGTATGCTTCTTTTATAGTAATATCTTGAGTAACCAAGCGGGGATTTATAAAGTGCAATTATTAATGCAAGTGCCTTAATTTCATTATTGTATTTGTCAAATATATTATCTATTTTATCAAGTGACTGCCTGTTAAGGGTCATAATTGCCGCTATGTCCCCATACTGTAATGCCCTGTCAGGAACCACGAACTTTTGGTTTATAACTATATTCCCGTTATCCAGCCTTCCCAGATATCTTGTTTTTTTAATCTCCCTTTTATTCCTTTTATCCCAGATGTTTAAAGTATAGTATGCATAATATTTATTTTTAATATTTTTAATTTCAATCTGGCCAGATCTGCTCATAAAATATATAAGCCTTGGTAATATATTAAATGTTTTTCCAGGATATAATAGATTTATATATTACAATTAAAAGTGTTAACCTCCATTTTTTAAATTTAATATATAAATGCTTGTTAATATAAATTAGTGATAAAAAATGGTCAAATTTATAGAGAGTGCAAAAAATCATAAATCAAAAAGAAATAAGATAATACTAATAGCAGGGATAATCATTGCACTTCTATTGTCCATGACTGCGGGTTACATGGCACTAAACTCATCAACTGTTACTGCAAAACCTGTGACACTGACTGATTTCGGGATTACAGCATCTGAAATGATTTTAACAAATGCAACAATTACGACATTAAATGTTAGTGGGCAAACTGAATATCATGTTGTAATGCAAAAGGTATCAATAAGCAACCTTGTTTTAAAAAAGTATATTAACGGGTCATTGTACGCAACAATTAAATCATCGATGGCAACAGGATTAAATGTTACACTGTATGCAACACACATATATGCAAATAATACATCGTATACGAACCTTATTATAAATGAGCAGCCAAATTTTACCATAACAGCAAGTCAGATAATAATGTATAATGCCACAATAAATGCAACTTACCAGAAAGCCTCATCATTTAGCATGTCAAAAACAAACCTTGGATTCAACAGCCCTAATTTTATACTGGCTGCATACACGGTGAAGTCCAGGTGATTTAATGATGGAAGAAATTACTGAAAAACTGGATGATATACTAAAATTAAATTATCCACCCTGGGTACACAGGCACATTGATATACCAAAGATAAGCTTATATGATGCCTTTTCCCGGTCTGTGGATAAATATAAGAATAATATAGCAGTAGACTTCATGGGACTTAAAATAAGTTATGGGCAATTAAGGGATGAGGTGGATGCCCTTTCATTCAGGCTATCTGAACTTGGAATAACAAAGGGAGACCGAATTGCAGTTATGCTGCCTAATATACCACAGTACATCATATTTTTCTTTGCAATATCCAAGCTTGGTGCAATTATCGTCCAGGTTAACCCATTATATACAGAGAAGGAGATAAGGGAGGAACTATATGATTCTGGGGCACGTTCAATGGTTGTCATGGATGAATTTATAAATAAGGTAATAAAATTTTATCCTGCACATTTAAAAAATATTTTTGTTGTAAGGGTTAAGGATTATCTTCCCGGTGTAATATCTGCAATTTATTCCCTGATAACCATAAGAAAAAGGCCAAAAATTCCTGCAGCAGATAAGATATATATCTGTAAGAGGCCAAATAGAATAAAAGTATCTCCTGAACCGGTAGATATAGACCCTCAGAATGATCCTGCCCTGTTCCAGTACACTGGAGGCACAACAGGCGTTCCCAAGGCTGCAGTTTTAACACATTATAATTTAATAGCAAACGCATACCAGATAATAGAATGGCTTCCACCGAAGTACAAGGAGAATTTATCATATCTATCATCAATACCATTTTTTCATGTTTACGGCATGATGACCGCAATGCTAACACCATTGATACAGGGATCCAAAATTATTCTTGTACCAGACCCAAGGGATATTAAAATGACAATTAATTTAATGGAGAGAAAAAAACCAACGGCATTTCCGGGAATACCAACGTTATACCATTCAATTACCCAGTTTAAGAATATTGAGAAGAGGAATATCAGGGATGTAAGGGTATGCATTTCCGGGGCCGCACCACTACCTGTGGAACTGCAGAAAAAGTTTGAGGAACTTACAGGTGCAAAGCTTGTTGAGGGCTACGGCCTCAGTGAGTGCTCACCCGTGGCTAACATCACACCAATTTACGAAGAAGACAGTGATAAATACATAAGGCCGGGTTCCGTTGGCATGCCTGTTCCAGACACATATGAAAAGATCGTTTCAATAGATGATGGCATTACAGAGATGCCCATTGGGTCTCCGGGTGAGCTGTTAATTAAGGGTCCACAGGTCATGAAGGGCTACTGGAACAGGCCCGATGAGAATAATAATGTTTTAAGCGATGGCTGGTTACATACAGGTGACATAGCAAAAATTGATGATAATGGCTATGTTTACATACTTGACAGGAAGAAGGACATGATCATAGCCGGAGGCTATAATATATACCCCAGGGAGATAGAGGAGGTTTTATACCAGAATCCCAGGATATCAGAATGTGCTGTAATAGGCATAAGGGATGAGCACCGTGGTGAAACGGTAAAGGCTGTAATAGTAAGGAATGATAATACATTAACAGAGGATGATGTAATAAATTTCTGCAGGGATAAGCTTGCAGTTTACAAGGTGCCAAAAATCATAGAATTCAGGGATGAGCTGCCAAAGACACTTGTTGGAAAGGTGGATAAGAAGGCATTGCGTGGTGAAAATGAGAACAAATAAAAAATATCTAAAAATTGTGGTCATTTCACTGGCATTAATAATCATATTAAGCTTTATTCCCTATTATGGAAGTTTTCTACATCAGGGCAGGAATGGAAATGAAAACAATTCCAGTACAGCCAGTGACCCACAAAATTTCTTTTTTATAAATATAACCAAAATAACACTTCATGATGCAGTTATTACACCAGAGTTGAATGGAACCTACCATATTACAGCTGCCTCTGCGTCATTTAATAATCTTACCCTGCAGCACACCGTATTGGGAAATAAAATTATAACCATAACAGCACCATATGGAAATATTACAGGCCTGAATGTATGGTCAAACACCCTTAGCTTTTCAGCAATTAACACACTGGTAAATGGTATATTAAATGTAATAACCACCATAACTGGAATTTTAAGCGGGAATCTAACCGTGTATAATCTATCAATTGAGGCAACCTATTTTAGTGCATCTAGCCAGCAATTAAATAATGGAAATGTAACATTATAATGGATTTTATTAGATATTATTTTTAAAATTTTAATTTTATATATATAAAGAAATTCTTAGCCTAGATATTTACTATAAATTATCAGAATAAGGATATGTTACTATAAATTTAAATAGCCAATTGTTAATTATAATTATGCATGGTCTTATTTTGATAATTCATAAATGTATTAATTAGAAAACAAAACCTTATAATTTAAATTTGGGCAATAAAATAATAGAGATATAATTTCCATTTAACAGGAATTATATACTATTTAAAGATGAATTTTTATGACTTTATTCTGCACTGAAGAATGGGCTGAAGAATTTGTTGACCTATTAAACAATAATAAAGAATATTATATTAATGGAAAAGACTGGAACGATACAATTACCTTTGGAATAAATGCAGATGACAAACATCCAGAAAACTGGTATCTTTATTTAAAACTTTCCGGAGGAAAATGCATTGAGTATAAATGTTCTGAAAATCTTAACAAGCTCCCAGAATCAACATTTTTATATTATGGAACCTATTCAAACTGGATAAAATTAATAAAATCACAGATTGATCCCATACAGGGATTAATTACTGGTGAGTTCCATCTGAGGGGGCCAATGATGAAGATTATGAATTATACAAAGGCTGCAGAGGAAATGGTTTCAACTGCAAGCAAAATTAAAACTGAATTCTTATAATTAACACCAAAAAATAATTTGATATTTATCCATTTATGATATTTAGCATTTCAAGTGCATTTTTTGGTGCCATTGCGTTGTAATCATTATTAAAATAAATAAATGCTTTTTCAGGCTTTATGTTTATGATTTCATTATAGAAGGCTTTTAATTTATTACTTGAATAATCTGTTGCATAACCGTTTTCATCACCATGAAGCCTAAAATATATTATATTATCATCAGGGAATATCAGTGGTAAATCTTTAGAACTTACCGAGGCGACATGTATGCCATTGGCAATTATATTTTTTATTATATTCATATCAAACCATCCACGGTGTCGGAACTCAACAATTCCTCCAGCAGGAATATTGTTTAAAATTCTTTCTAGATTTTCATCTGTATATTTAAATGATGGCGGCATTTGGTATAATATAAATGCCAGTTTCTCCTTCAGATTCTTTATTGCCCCTAAAAATGTATTAAGAGTATCAGTACAGCCATTCAATTTTTGAATGTGGGTTATATATCTATTTGCCTTAACACTAAATAAAAAATTTTTTGGAGACATTTTATACCATTTAATTACACGCTTGGCATCTGGCATGGAATAAAACGTTGAATTAATTTCCACAGTGTTAAACCTTTCTGAATAGTATTCGAACCATCTCCTTTTGTTCAGATTTGATGGATAAAAAAGGCTATTCCAGTGAAGGTAAAACCATCCCGAGCAGCCCACATGAAATTCTATCATAATTTGTTAATATCAATTCATATAAAAGTTTTGAAGCATATTTTAAAATAATGTAATAAAATATAAATAATATAATATAAATTTTAATTCTTATTACATAATTCAGAGTTTGGATTTTTTAGCTACTAAAAATTTATATATTTATCTTATATGGCAACTTGGTGGTTTAATCGATTATAATAATTCTAAAAAGGGTCTTATAGAAATATTATCGTCAACTGTAATATGGGGTTCCATACCTGTTTTTGCCATCTGGTCAATGCTCCCATCACCCGTTTTTGTTTTCTTTAGAGTTTTAATATCATTTCTGTTATTATCAATAATATTAAGGAAGAATCTGATAAAAATATTAAAGAAATTATCCAATTTTTATGTAATTTTATCCGGTATATTATTATCATTAAACTGGGTTTTTTTATTTTATGCAGTTTTTATGATCCCTGTTTCAGAGGCAATAATATTTTATTATACTGGCCCGGTTATAGCCATATTATTCTCACCATTTTTGAAGGAAAAAATAAATAATGGTGGGTTATTGAATATTTTTGTATCCTTCACAGGAATAATAATAATGTCACTGGGGTCATTGAATTTAAATATAATTGGCATAATATTGGCATTGCTATCTGGGATAACATACGGTTTATTATCTGTAACAAGCAAATTTTCCTCCAGATATGTAAATTCAATAGATTTGGTGTTTCTGCAGTCGGTAATATCAGCAATAATATTATTACCGTTTTTATTTATAAACAAATTCATAATAAACTATGATGTAATAATAATTATAATAATATCAGGATCCGTGCAGACTGTGCTTGCATTATTTTTATGGTATGATTCATTAAAAAATTTAAACATACAGATAGTTTCAATACTGAGCTATCTTGATCCTGTTTTTGCAATAATATTTGCACTGATATTATTAGGGCAGATACCGTCATTGTATACAATAATAGGAGGCTTGCTATTAATAGGCAGTGGAATAATAACCACTGGCAGTACCATCAGAAGATACAATGTAAAATCATTTAATGCCATGGATAGGCCATAAATATAATTTAAAGTCCAATTAAGAGCAGTTAATTTATACATTTAAATATTATAAATAATAAATAACAATATCAAATCATTGAGGGTGGATTAAAAAAATTAAAGATGGTTATTTATTTTTAATCATAAAATATGGGTTTTTCTGTTTGTTTGCATAGACTATCTTATTGGAAGTTTGAAGAATTTCCTTAATCCTTTCCTGTGAAATTTTCATTTTTTTCCTTCCATATGAATAAAGATCATAGGTTTTAAATAAAAATTTTGGAAATGAAAAGAAATCCCTTAGATATACCGGCATCATTTTTAATATGAACTGTGTTCCATTATCTATTAATTTTTTCTTAATCCCGCCAAGCCTGTCATTACGTATCTTTCCTATAATAAATTTATAAATATAAAATGAATATGATGCATAAAACTGTATAATCTGGTCCAGAACAGGGCCAACCTTTGTTTTCATTACGGGAGTTAAAACATCATACCTGTCCCAGTCAAGTGTAAACAATTCATTATTTTTTAGTGCATTATCGAATATCCTTGTTCCTGGCAATGGGGTGTATATTGAAAATTGAACGGCATCTGCACCAGCCCTTCCAAGCTTTCTTGAAAACCTCACGGTTGATATGGCATCCCTTAACCTCTCATATGGTGCACCTATCATCATACCCACCAGAACAACTATATTATTCTGGGACAGTATCCTTACAGCATCCACCGACTGCGGTGTAAACTCACCCTTATGCATTTTTTTAAGAATTTCCTTGCTTCCGGATTCAACACCCAGGAATGATATTCCCATTCCCGCCTCTGCTGCAAGTTTAATTAATTCAGGATTTTTTGATGTGACATCAGCACGCATCTGAACTATCCACTTCATATCTATTTTTTCTTCTATTATTCTTTTAAATAACTCCTCACGCTGCTTAACATTTGGGAAGACTATGAAGATATCATCTGTAAAAAATATCCATGTGTACCCTGCGCTTTTGGCCCTCTTCATCTCCTCTATGATGCGGTCATTTGATTTATTGCGCCACTTATTTCCCCATGTGGGGGTTACAGAGCAGAAATCACATGCATATGGGCATCCACGTGAGGTTTCAAGGCACATAACCTTTTCATGCTCACCATATACCTTAAATGTATATTTACTGCTGTCCAGGAGCTCCAGTGGTGGATATGGCAATGAGTCAAGATCCGATATTAGTTCCCTGGGTTCAGTTTTTAATATTCTATCACCATTTCTGTAATAAATTCCCTTAACAGTGGAAAAATCGTGGTGATTAATTATGGCCATGGCTATATCATATATTGTCTCATCCCCCTCACCAAGAACTGAAATGTCAAAACCAGAATTTATGATTTCTACAGGAAGAAATGTTGCATGATGCCCGCCTGCAACCATAACCGTATCAGGTAAACTTTCCTTAATTTTTCTGGCTATATACCCTGCATTGTTATGTGCGGCAGTTGCGTGCAGGGTTATTCCCACCATGTCAGGTTTATAATTTACAGACATTGAAACAACATCATTCAGTGTAAGATTATCACCCTCCATATCTATAATTTTAACCTCTGCACCAGGTATCCGTAATATTTCCCCGGCAAGGTCTAAAAGGCCCAGCGGTGCGGGAAGAAATCCCCATTTTGTCATATATGCACTGCCAGTTGCATTGCTAGGCCTTATGAATAACGCCTTAAATGCCATATTAAAAAATGAATTAACAATTTAAATACTTTTCTTAATCATTAAATATACACAAAATACTTATTTAATGAAGAGTTTATACCTGAATATTTTATATAAAATAGCGTAGTCCCATAATTTAAATAAGGATAAAATTTGCATTTTATTATACGTCCATTAAAAATAATATATATTATTACCTATACCCATGAGGGTGCAAAAATATTGAATAATTACATTATTGGAGATTATAAGCAACAAAAAGAGATTTATAAAGATTTCCTGAAAAACATAGTCGATAAATTTATTAAAAAAAATTATAAAAAACCATTTATAATAGGTTTAACAGGCAGCGTTGCATCCGGAAAGACAACATTATCATATATATTCCAGGAAATACTTAAAAATATGCTACCCGGTAAAAATATATGCCGTGTTAGCACAGACAATTTTTTAAAAAGTAATGAAGAGCTTATCAGGGAAAATATCCTTAACCGGAAAGGATTCCCTGAAAGTTATAAAAATGAACTGTTCTGCCAATTTTTTATGCTAATAAAATCTGGTATTAAATTTATATCCATACCTGTATATTCACATTTATATTATGACATAATACAGGAAAATTACATTATAAGAGACCCAGATATTATAATTCTGGAAGGCCTTGGTTTTGGAAATAATTTCAATAAATGCCACGTTTATGAACATGTGGATGTATTAATATTCATTAAGGCAAGGATGAATTATGTAAGGTCATGGTATATATCAAGATTTTATAATCTTATATATGAATCAAATAATAACCCCAAAAGCTTTTACTACAAATTTAGGTCAATGAATGATGATGAAATTATGAAAATCATAGATTACGCATGGTATAAAATAAATCTCCCAAATTATTATAAAAACATTGTTAGGCTGCAGAAAAAATCTAACTTTATTATTGTTAAAACAGCAAATCATGTTGTATTGAATATAATAGAAAATAATCAATAAAAAATAAATTTATTGCATAAATTTTATCTATTACATTGCCATGCTATAGCATGGAAGATGATATGAACATACATAATAGCAAAATGCTTGGGGGTCATTTAAGATGGACCGTCATACTTTTTGCCTTTGGAATAATAACATTTGATTATATTGATAGGGGGATAGTATCAACAGCCCTGCCAATACTTACATCTGAGTTTAATTTAAATCCTTATTTTCAGGCTCTGGTGGGGGATGGCTTTACCTATGGTTATTTAATTATGAATCCTGTGGTGGGCTATTTTCTGGATAGATTTGGTGCAAAGAAAGTATTTGCGTATTCCGGCACAGGCTGGGGAATTGTGCAGTTAACTGCTGCAGGTGCCTTTTCCGGAATATACCTTGTTATTAATAGAATTCTTCTAGGCATAGGTGAGGCTGTTGGTTTTCCCGGAATAACAAAAATAACCGCTGAATGGATGACAAAAAGTGAAAAGGCGCGAAGTGGCACAATTGGCGATTCTGGTGTTAATGCAGGTGTGGTTCTGGGAACGCTATTACTTCTTGCACTGACGTATGTGGTGAATAATAATCTGGCTTGGAGGCTGGCATTTATAATCAGTGGCGGGTTAACAATATTTTTAATACTTTTACTTGCATATTTTCTCTATGATTCTCCAGAAAAGGACCCAAGAATTAGCAGGGAAGAATTAAATTATATAATTAAGAACCGGGATGATATAAAGGAGCAGAAAAAACTCCCGGTACGGTCATGGCTGGTTACCAGAGATTACTGGGGAACAATGATGGGACTTGGAGCACAGGCAGGGATATTTTTTGGCCTTTTAACCTGGCTTCCACTGTATCTTTTTTATGCCAGGCATCAATCATTAAATTTAACCCTTGGTTACACAGCATTAGTATGGGGAATGGGATTTATTGGAGAAATAATTGGTGGTTTTATTGTTGATTATTTGAACAGATCATACGGTCCAAACAGGGGAATGAAGGTGGGATTTTCTGTCAGTTCACTGGGTGTTACATTTGGAATACTTGCCACAATATATGCAACAAGTGCATTTGAGGCTGTCTTAATCCTGGCCATTACATTCTTCCTTTTAAGATGGTCAGGCATACAGTGGGCAGTTAGCTCCTTCATTGTTCCAAGGACCTATGCAGGTCAGTGGGGTGGACATATAGGATTTTGGGAAACACTCTGGGGGATAATTATTCCACTGGTTTTTGGTGCAACTGTTGCAGTTACAAAGGCATATACAGAGGGCATGTTTATATTTGTTTTCATAGGTATTATCTACTTTTTGGGTGCGGTGGTTGTGACAAGATATAAAAAATTAAAATCTTACAATGTTGATTGAATTCCCATAAAGGAAAATAGAACAATCATAATTAATTCGGCAAATTCACACATCAATCAAATGGGAAGCCACTGAGCTTAATATATATGAACTTTTAAAATTTTTATTGGTAAATTTTTTTTTACTTTCTAGATTATATACCAATATTAAATTACATATTTATGGTTAAAACAATAGAATTGAGAGTTTATGGAATGACGTGCGATGACTGTGTGCTTCATGTTAAAACCGGCCTTTTAGGTGCAAGCGGTGTCAAAGACGCGGAGGTTTCCTTAAAGGATGGCACGGCACTGGTGCATGCTGATGATACAGTAAAGCCAGAAACACTCCTAAGCCTTGATGTTTTCAGAGGGAAGTATAAGGCACAGTTGAGAAGTGTTAAGAATGAATGAATATGATCTTGCAATTATAGGCTGGGGTGCTGCAGGATTTGCAGCGGCCATCAAGGCAAGCGAACTAACAAATAACGAGATGAAAATAGCCCTGATCGGCCATGGAAATCTTGGCGGTACATGTGTTAATGTTGGGTGTGTCCCCTCAAAATATTTAATAGAGGCATCAAAAGTTTATAAAAACCTTAAAAATCCATTATATGCAGGTATATCAGGTGATGGAAGCCTTAATTTTCAGGAATTTATGGAATCTCTAAGAAATTTTGTTTCAGATGAGAGAACAATAAAATACGAAAATGTTATAAAAAATTTTAAAAATGTGGACCTAATTAAAGGGAGTGCGTATTTTAAGAATAATAATACAGTTTATGTAAATGATACTGAAATAAGGGCAACAAATTTTATTATTGCCACTGGGTCAAGGCCTTTAATACCTGATATCATGGGGCTCAATAATAATTATTATACCAGTGATAATATCTGGACAATTAAAGATATTCCGGAAAAGATTGCAATACTGGGGAGTGGTGAGGTTGCCATAGAACTGGCCTATGCATTTTCAAGTTTTGGATCTGAGGTTCATATTTTTAATAGATCCAATAGAATTTTAAAGAACTTTGATGATGATATAACATCAGAATTAATAAAGAGTTTAAAGGAAAATCATATAAATTTCCACCTTGGAAGTAAAATTTTTAAGATTAATGATTCCGGTTCCGGCGAAACATCCATACAAACAGAAGATGGAATTTATAAGGGTTTCTCACATATACTGGTTGCCACGGGAAGAATTCCAAATATAGACTCACTCAATCTTGATAAAGCAGGCATAATGTATAAAAATGGCATAATCGTTGATAATCATCTTAAAACAACAAATGATATTGTATATGCCGCCGGCGATTGTGTGGACCAGCCAATTAAACTGGAAACACTGGCAGGCAAGCAGGGTGTTACTGCAGTAAATAATATCCTGGGCGGAAACGAAAGCATTGACCTTCACGAGGTTCCATGGGCTGTTTTCTGTGAACCCAATGTTGCCTCAATAGGATACACCGAGAAGGAATTAAGAGATAAAAATATAAAATACAGCACCCGAATAATAGGGCTAAAAAACGTTGTTAAGGCAAATATATTAAAAAACAATAGTGGTCTGGCAAAGATTATTGCAGATGATGAAAATAAAATACTTGGCATTCATGTGCTTGCACCCAATGCTGCGGAGTTTATCATAGAAGGAGTTTACATTATAAAAAATAAACTAACATATAATGACCTTATAAATTCCATGCACATATTTCCAACGGTATCTGAATCCATTAAAATATGCGGGCAGTCATTTATAAGGGATGTATCCAAAATGAGCTGCTGCATGGATTAATACAGTATCAAATTCTGAATACCATATTATTTAAGTTTTTTAATTATTATATCATAATAATATTTTTTTATAATATAAAGTAGATTGTATTTTGTCCAAACATTTATTTTAATTTTAGCAAACTTTTTATAATTATAGATATTTATTATACTATGGAAAGTAATTTACCTTTTAATGAAAAACACAGCATAAACATGGTACATTATTTTGAGACCTATAAAAAATCCCTTGAGAATCCGGAAGAATTCTGGAATGAACATGCATCCATAATAGACTGGTTCTCACCATACACAAAGGTTCTTGATGATTCAAAAAAGCCATTCTACAGATGGTTTATAAATGGAAAGACAAACATGTCATATAATTGCCTTGACAGGCATATAAACACGTATAAAAGGAACAAGGTTGCATTTATCTGGGTATCAGAATCAGGGAATGAAAGGGTTGTAACATACTATGGGTTATACAAGAGGGTAAATGCATTTGCCAGGGCATTATTAAACCTTGGAATAAAGAGGGGTGATAATGTTACAATATATTTGCCAATGATCCTTGAGGCACCGGTTGCAATGCTTGCATGT